>JAUYMX010000039.1 GCA_030699345.1 Methylococcaceae bacterium | reverse complement strand
TCAGTCAAAGTTAAAGAAAACGAACCTTTTGATGTTGCAATTCGCCGTTTTAAACGCGCTTGTGAGAAAGCCGGAGTGTTGGCTGAAGTGCGTCGTCGTGAGTTTTATGAAAAGCCAACTGCAGAACGTAAACGTCAAGGTGCTGCAGCTTTTAAGCGCCATTTAAAGAAATTGGCTCGTGAGCGCTAAGAGTTAAAGAATTTGCGTCGCGGACGTCAAACTCTATAAAGGCTGGCAAATGGACTTATTGGTCGATCGTATTAAGGATGATATGAAAGCTGCAATGAAGAGCGGCGAGAAGGCACGGCTTGGTGTGATACGCCTAATTTTGTCGGCGATTAAGCAGATTGAAGTAGATGAGCGTATCACCCTTGATAATGAGCGTACCTTGCAAGTGCTTGATAAAATGCTAAAGCAGCGGCGTGAGTCAATTCGCCAGTTTGCCGATGCTGGTCGCGATGATTTGGTCGCGATTGAAGAAGCTGAGGTGCTCGTTATTCAAGAATTTTTGCCGCAGCCGCTCACTGATGCCGAAGTCGATGTTATGGTTGATGAAGCGATAGCTACTTCTGGTGCGCAGTCAGTTAAAGACATGGGTAAAGTCATGGGGTTGCTGAAAGCAAAAATGCAGGGGCGTGCTGATATGTCGATAGTGAGTGGAAAAATTAAAGCCGCATTGGCGGAATAGATTATTTTCTACCATTTTTTCGGGGCATAAGCATGTCCGGTAAAATTCCTCGTGAATTTATTGATGATCTTTTGGTGCGAGTCGATATAGTCGATCTAATCGATTCGCACGTTCCTTTAAAGAAGACGGGAGCCAATTATGTGGCTCGTTGTCCCTTTCACACTGAAAAATCTCCCAGTTTTTCTGTAAATCGCAATAAACAGTTCTTTCACTGTTTTGGTTGCGGGGTTAGTGGTAACGCCATTAGCTTTCTGATGAACTATAGTCACCTTGATTTTGTCGAAGCTGTTGAAGATCTTGCTGCATTTATTGGTGTTGATGTTCCCAGAGAGTCGGTTGAATATTCGGGGCAGCAGAAGTCAGCTGATTTAAGGAGTCTTTACAAGGTTATGGAGCAGGTTGCTGTATTTTATGTAGAGCAGCTGCGGACCAATTCCGAGGGCAGACAAGCTGCCGAGTATCTCAAGCATAGAGGGGTGAGTACCAGCGTAGCTCGTGACTACATGCTGGGGTATGCACCCAAAAAATGGCAAGTTTTGATTGATCAATTTGGAGAGCAGGCGCTGCTTGATGCTGGCTTGCTGGGAAAATCCGATACTGGTGATACTTATGCGCGTTTTCGTGGGCGCGTTATATTTCCGATCCGAGATAAGCGTGGTCGAACCATCGGCTTTGGTGGTCGCGTCTTAGATGATTCTTTGCCCAAGTACTTGAATTCTCCGGAAACGCCCTTATTTCACAAAGGGCGTGAAGTATATGGTCTTTATGAGCTGCTACAAAAGCAACCCAAGCCGCAGAGAATACTGATTGTTGAAGGTTATATGGATGTTGTCGCTTTGGCTGAATTTGGATTCTATTCTGCAGTTGCTACCTTAGGCACGGCGACCTCTCAAGCGCATATTGATTTGTTGTTTAGGTTTGCTTCGGAGTTGGTATTTTGCTTTGATGGTGATAATGCCGGGCAAAAAGCAGCTGATAGAGCTATGGAGCAGGCTTTTTCTTCGCTAAGGGATGGTCGTCAAGTTCGAGTCATGCTGTTGCCGCAAAGCCATGATCCTGATTCCTTAGTTCGTGAAATTGGTGTTGATGGCTTTGTTAAAAGTATCGAGTCCTCTGAAACATTATCAGATTATTTTTTTCGGTCTGTTGCCAAGGGTTTGAATTTGTCGGAAATGGAGGGTAGGGCGCAGTTGGTAAATACAGCTAAGCCGTTCCTCGACAAATTACCGGATGGCGTGTTCAAAGGAATGATGTATGCGCGTCTTGAAGAAATGTCACGAGTTGCCAGTATTAATGTTTCTGGTGGAGTTAAAGCTAATTTAACTTCAAATCAGAAAATGACACGAGCGACCGGACGTCCTTCTTCTGCTCGCGTTGCCATGGCTTTGTTGCTGCAAAATCCTAGGCTTGCAGGTGTAGTTGAACAAAAAGAGATTGATTTGAGTCGGCTTGAATTTCCGGGGGTAGAGTTGTTTAAAGCTTTACTTGAGACAATCCAAGATAAAAAACCCGCTAATGTGGCGGTTTTGTTGGAACTTTATCGTGGAGCAGCCGAAGAAAAAACGATAAAAGCGTTGGCTAGTTTGGAGTTACTTGTTCCCGTTGAGGGGGTTGAGGCCGAGTTTTGTGGGGCAGTGGAAAGCTTACTCGTTCGTGCTAGGGAGGCAGAGTTAGATAGATTAGAGGCTAAAGCTAAAAATGAAGGATTGAATCCTCAAGAGAAAGAAAGATGGCTTAGCCTGTTGACGATTAAAAGGTGCAGTACAAAATAACGGCAGTTTGTAGTACAATCCCGCGCCTTGTGTACCGATGCCGAATACCTTTGTGAGTAAATATGAATCAAGAACAGCAACAATCCCAGCTTAAACAATTAATAGCCAAAGGTAAGATTCAGGGTTACTTGACGTATGCAGAAGTAAATGACCATCTGCCTAGCGACATTGTTGATCCAGAGCAAATTGAAGATATTATCGGCATGATCAGCGATATGGGCATCCAGGTCTATGAGGTAGCCCCGGATGAAGACTCGCTTATTACCGATTCTGCCGCTGTAACGACCGATGACGAGGATGCTGAAGAGGTTGCTGCATTGGCGTCAGTAGACAGCGAATTTGGTAGAACTACCGACCCCGTGCGCATGTATATGCGCGAAATGGGGTCTGTGGAATTGCTTACTCGTGCAGATGAGCTAAAAATTGCCAAGCGAATCGAAGAAGGTCAGCAGCAATTGGTGAAAGCAATTTCACGCTCTTGTGTGGTTGTTGAGGATTTTTTGCAGTCATTTGATAGTGTTTCTGCTGAGGAAGGCGGGACTCGTTTGACTGATCTTATATCCGGTTTTGCCGATTTAAGTGAGCCTGAAGATTTAGTGGCATCCTTGCCAGCTGCAGATGACATTGATGAGGGCGAGACAGAAGAAGCTAGTGCGGAGGATGAGGTAAAAGGCCTCAACTATGACGAAGTTAAGGAAAAAGTTGAGGCGCTTAGAGCGCAATTGAAATTAGCTTCGGCTGCAATTAAAAAGCATGGTTATTCTAGTGATAAGACAGAAGAAGCCTTTGAAGTACTCGCCGGGTTGTTTATGGAATTTAAATGGACCCCGCAATATCTAAAAAAATTGACCGCCATCATTCCCGATGGTGTAGCCGCTGTCCGTGAACAAGAAAAAATTATATTGGATGTTTTTGTTAATCAGGCAAAATTTCCACGTAAAGATTTCATTGCGTCATTTGTTGGTAATGAAGCCAGTTCGGAATGGTTTGGGCAATATCTGAATGCAAACGACAGTTATGCCGATATATTCAAGGTCCATGAAAAAGAGGTTAGAAAAGCTCAAACAAGACTATCTGAAATAGAAGATCGTTATGGTTTGACTGTTAATGGATTGAAAGACATTAATCGACGCATGTCGATTGGTGAGGCTAAGGCCAGACGTGCAAAAAAAGAAATGATTGAAGCCAACTTACGGTTGGTTATTTCTATAGCAAAAAAGTATACTAATCGTGGTTTGCAGTTCTTAGATTTAATTCAAGAAGGCAATATCGGTTTGATGAAAGCAGTTGATAAATTTGAATACCGTCGTGGTTACAAATTTTCCACTTATGCAACATGGTGGATAAGGCAGGCTATTACCCGCTCTATAGCGGATCAGGCCAGAACTATCCGAATTCCAGTGCATATGATTGAAACGATCAACAAGCTTAATCGTATTTCTAGGCAAATTTTGCAGGAAATGGGTCGTGAGGCTACTCCTGAAGAGCTTGCAGAGCGAATGGAAATGCCTGAAGACAAAGTTCGTAAGGTATTGAAAATAGCCAAAGAACCTATTTCTATGGAAACACCAATCGGTGACGATGAAGATTCCCACTTGGGAGATTTCATAGAAGATGCTAAAGTATTGTCCCCGATTGAAGCTGCTACTATTGCAGGATTGAGAGAGTCGACACAAAATGTATTGGCAGGGTTGACTGCAAGAGAAGCTAAGGTGTTACGTATGCGTTTTGGTATCAATATGAATACCGATCATACGTTGGAAGAAGTTGGTAAGCAGTTTGACGTTACTCGTGAACGTATCCGCCAAATTGAAGCCAAAGCATTAAGAAAATTAAGACATCCTTCAAGATCAGAGCAACTGAGATGCTTCTTGGATGGTGAGTAACAAGTAACAAGGGGCCCTTAGCTCAGTTGGTTAGAGCGTCCGACTCATAATCGGCAGGTCGTAGGTTCAAGTCCTACAGGGCCCACCATAATTAAAAAGGCT
>JAUYMX010000026.1 GCA_030699345.1 Methylococcaceae bacterium | reverse complement strand
CTTTACCGACGGTATCAGTCATATCTGTAGCGATTTGGTATTTACGTTGTACCAATTCACGCGAGTTGCTGTTGTCTGGAAAGCCAGCCAAAAAGCCGGTTGCAATGATACCTTCTTGTTTATCCGGCAAAATTTCGTCGCCGGCAACTTGTTCCTGAATGAATTGCGAATACGGCTTGTCGTCGTTAAACGCTTTGATTACGTAATCACGGTAGCGCCAGAAATTTGGACGCGTTTGATCACCTTGGAAACCTGCGCTATCAGCATAACGTGCCAAATCCAACCAACGACGCGCTTGACGCTCGCCAAATTTAGTCGATGACAATAAGCGATCAGCCAATTTTTCGTAGGCATCCGGCGCAGAATCATTAACAAAATTAGACACTTCATCAGGCGTAGGAATTACACCCCACGCATCAATCGTCGCGCGACGAATATACGCAGCACGATCCGCATCAGGTGAAGGCGTTAAGCCTTTTGCTTCCAAAGGTGCCAATACAAACGCATCAATTGGATTACGCACCCAACTTTTATTGTTTACGGTAGGTTGCACTGGTGACTTAACCGGCTGGTATGACCAAAGCTTCTTAGGCGCCGCCGATGCTTCAGCGACTTTGTTTTCCACAGGCGCAGTAACTGGAGCAGGCGCTGCTGCTTGGGCAGGTTGTGCCGCTTGAGGAGCAGGTACCGCAACAGGCGCTGCTAAAGGAGCCGGTGCAGCTACAGGGGCAGTTTGAGCTGCTTGAGGAGCGGCGGCTGAACCACCGATTGATCCGACTGAACCGCTAAACAAATCAGGTTGTTTTTGCTTGCCGATTTCACCAACTGGATTATTAAAGGTATCAACAGCAGAGCCAGCTTCGCTAGATACTGCGCCAGCCAATGCCACCATCACTGCAAGATATAGTTTCTTTTTCATTTATTTCCTCCAAAAATTAAGGGAGCTTAAGACCGTTGCCTTAAAAAATTACTTCTTTTCTTCTGCTTTTGGCTTAGGTGCAGGAATTGCGATTTTGGTCAGCTTGCCGCCTTCTTGTTCGTAATATTGAGCGCCTAAATAACCAGCGACGTTAAAGCCTTTGCTCGCCAATACATCCGCTGATTTACCAGAACGTCCACTGTGATTTGATACCGTAACACTTGCTCTTTCTTTAGGAATCAACGCCAAACTATTTTCAAGTTGATCCGCTTGCACACTCAGATAACCAGGAAAGCCGCCAATAGTGCTAACTTCATCCGGGCGACGTAAATCAATAACCAACACGCCCTCTGGCTTTGCTAACAGGGCATCAAAATCAGCACGATTTAGTTTTTTAGATGTTGGCTTGTATTGTTCTTGAGCAGCCGGTGCTTCAGGCTTTTTGGCTTCTTCAGCGGCAAAAGCCAGCGGTGCGGCAAAAACGAATAACAGCAACATTGCCAATTTTGATTTTTTTCTCATCGTTTCATCTCTTCAGTATTAATTAAAAGTTGCGGAGTGCGCGTTGTTACGATACTTCCATAAACTCTAAAGCAG
>JAUYMX010000001.1 GCA_030699345.1 Methylococcaceae bacterium | reverse complement strand
CACTAGCCCTCTTTGGTGCGGCGTTAGATTTTCAAGAGCTTCATCAAATACTTTGAATTCGTCGGCTTTCATTTTGCCTCCTTATCTCATTGATTTCTATTACAAGAGTGTAAACCACTAGCTAACAGTGACATAGCCTATTCAATACAGTAACGTGAGAGGAGGGGCTTTTTTTTCTCCTCGCTTTAGTTTCAGCAATCCTTATGCCAATGCCAAAAGCCTGTATTTTCTAGTTTGCCGAGGTTGTCTATGTTGTTACATCAGCAGAAAGTGGTTATTGCCTGCTGCTTTGGGGGCTGTGAGTAACGGGGTGCTTTGCAATGAGGGGCGGCAGCCGGATTTGGCTTAACGAGGTGTTGATCGATGTTACGGTGGCTCGAAACGAAGTGTGCGGGATAAAGGCTTTTCTGGCAGCTTTGCTGCCAGTTTTTAACGGGCGTGGTTGTTAGCTAGTTAGATTTAAACTGATTCGGATACCAAAAAACTTTATGGCATTGCTCGCAGGTTTCATCGATCCGTCCGCCGATTTCAACCAGTGCTGTTGGGTTTTTTGCTTCAATAGCGGCGAGCGCTTCTTCAGCTCTAACGCGAAGTTGTTGGGCATACAGCGTAAACATTTTCGGGTTGGCGGTAATTAATTTTTGAATCTCTTCAGGGCTTTCCTCAATGCCGGGGTTTTCAGACTTTACGCCTGTTGCTGCGACTGGTCTGCCTGTGTCAGCCAACAGGCTTGCTGCTTCAATTAATGCGGTGGCGTGTTGTTTGACAGCTGTCCATTCATCATCGGTACGGGGTTGTTTTTCGTCAATGCCTGCTGCGGTCACCGTTGTGCTGACTGCATTCCAGACGCCGTCAGCATGAGGATCTATGTGGTTGAGCATGAGCTCTTGAATCGTGCCCGCTGATGTTGGATTGGGTAGGGGATTTGGCGATACAGTTTGCTCGGAGCAAGCGGTCAAGCTCAATAGTGATGTTACGAGTAGCGCAGATTTTGTGATTAAGTGCATTTGAATTTGTTATATCGAAAAAAAATACTTTGTGAATTTGAATAGGTTTCGTCAAAAAATATGTTAGCCGTAGACGTGTTCACGCCATCGAACTATTCGGAATATTAATTTATCGCGAAGCAATGGAAAACCCGGCACTTCGATTAACTCAGTACTTACAGGTCGTTTGTGCTCCGGTGCTTTAAAAATCAATGTGTTCTTTTCGTGGTGAGCTCTGAACGGAATAGGTGTTTTATATAAAGCCAATTGCGCGTCCTGCCAGTCCTACGACAACCCACAATGTAAAGCTTAAAAAAGCCGCACTTTTTATAAAACCATGCGGAAGTATTTCAGTACTGAGTACCTTGGCAAACAGAAGCAATTGGATCAGCGAAGCAACAAGAAACAATGCCATTTTGTATTGAAATGCCGGATTAGCTGCGTAAATAACCGCATTGCCGACAAACATCAGGATGCCGGAGCTGAC
>JAUYMX010000572.1 GCA_030699345.1 Methylococcaceae bacterium | reverse complement strand
GCATGTTTTCCGCGCAAAACACATTGGATATTAGCTATCAACAATTTTTCTTTAAATTGCCCGATGTGGTGCCTTTAGCTAACGTGTTTATCGGCATAGGTAAAAGCGCGGTTTTTGGTTTAATGATTGCTTTAATCGCGTGCCATTTTGGCTTTCGGATTAAGCCCAATACTGAAAGCTTAGGTAATGAAACCACCAATTCGGTGGTTGCCGCCATTACCGTCGTGATTATGATCGATGCGGTATTTGCCATTTTATTTATGGGCGTGGGCATGCCATGAGTAATGATTTTGCTATCAGTATCGAGCATGTCTGGACGCGCTTTGGTGACAAAGTGGTTCATAAAGATGTCAGCCTTAATTTGGAACGCGGCGAGATATTGGGCTTGGTTGGCGCTTCCGGCTGCGGTAAAACGACGCTATTACGAGAAATTATCGGCTTACAGATACCCAGTGAAGGCGAGGTGTTTGTAATGGGGCAATCGTTAAAAAAGATCACCGCCGGTCATGGGCAACGCTTGCGCAGTGATTGTGGCGTGTTGTTTCAAAAAGGTGCGTTGTTTAGCGTGCTGGATGTGTTTGATAACATCGCGTTCCCGTTACGTGAAGTCGGCGTTAAGGATGAGGAGTTGATTAGCCGCTTGGTGTTTATGAAATTGGCAATGGTGGGTTTAGCGCCGGATGATGCTTGGTTAAAACCGGCTGATTTGTCCGGGGGCATGATAAAACGTGTGGCGTTGGCCAGAACCATGATTCTTGAGCCTGGCTTGTTATTATTGGATGAGCCAACTTCGGGCCTTGATCCTATTTCCAGTGAAGATTTCGTCACATTATTATCGGAGCTGCATCGCGATCTAAAGTTTACCGTGGTGATGGTCACGCATGATCTGGATATACTTCGGGATTTATGTACCCAAGTGGCGGTATTGGCTGATAATCAGTTAGTAGCTTTTGGGCCGTTGGCATCGGTATTAAATTGTCCGCACCCGTTTGTTAAGAGTTTTTTTCATAATAGACGCGCGCGGCGTGTATTTCAGTATCAAGAGGAAGCTCATGGGTAGAAACAAGCACGCATTAATGACAGGACTGTTTTTGCTGGTGTTGGTGACGGCGTCGGTGATAGTGATTTATTGGTTGGGGCATTTTGAGCGCGAGCGTAATAATTATGTGATTTACACTCACGAATCGGTGTCGGGTCTTAATCCCGAATCAACCGTGTTTTTTCGCGGCATCGCGGTAGGCAAAGTGCTTAAGGTCGAGTTTGACCCTAATGATGCCGGGATTATTCTGATACCGATTGAAGTCGATAAAAATATCGTCTTAAGTAGGAGCGTATACGCGACTTTAAGGCTCAAAGGCGTGACTGGCCTAACCCAAATTCAACTTGAAGATAACGATAAGGTGCAGGAGTCGATCCCACCGGGTGATATTCCTGATCGACGTATTCCTTTGTTGCCATCATTGACTGACCGGTTGATGACATCAGGTGAAGAAATACTGCATAAGGCTGATCGACTGATGGTGGCTTTAGGCCAGGTATTGAGTGACGATAACATTCAAAATATCGCAGGTATTCTGGATAATTTAAAAGGCCTGACCGCTAAACTAGGCGAGTTGCAAAAAAGTGTTGATGCGGCGTTAGCGGACGTACCGTCCTTAACGAACGATGCACGCGGCACACTCAAAAACATCAATAAATTGACTACCGACCTGCAAGGTTTGACGAAGGAAGTCAAAGCACTCAGTAGCAAAACCAGCAAACTCGCGGATACCGGTCAGACCGCAGGCAACTTTGCGTTGCAGACGACCTTGCCGAAAATCAATGATCTGCTGATTGAGCTACACGGCACCAGTCAACAGATTAAGCGAGTCGCCACCATGCTGGAACATAATCCCCAAGAACTGCTGCTAGGTCCAAGTAAACAGGATCGAGGCCCCGGCGAACCAGGCTATGAGGCTCCAAAATGAAAACGCTTCTGACAACCTTAGCATTAACACTATTAACTATTGGTTGCACACCGAATGCCAGACAACCGGACGCACACGACTTTGGTCAAGATCAAAGTAGAGGGGCTTCAAATAGTCTTGAACAAAAGGCAGCGATTAACGTCGATGCCCCATCGTGGCTCTGGGATAATCGAATTCGCTATCGACTGCTTTTTTCTGCACCCAGCCAAGTCAGGTTCTATGGTCAAGATGTGTGGATTGCTTCGCCGCCGGAATTATTTCAGCAAAAACTTGTCGCCAGTGGGGTTGGCTTTAATTATCGGTTATTGGTTAAATTGCAAACGTTTGAGCAGCAATTTGATGCCGCTGATAAGGCTCGCGTAGTGCTGCATTTTTCGGTCGAGGCCTATTCTGCGGACAATACCCAAAAGATTGCTACGCAAGAATTTAGGTTGGAACAGCCAAGTAAAACGCCAGATGCGAAGGGTGCGATTAGCGGCTTTGCTGATTTAACACAACAAGCGGTCATCAAGATTCAGAGCTGGTTGTCGGGATTACCGAAGAGTTAAAGCCAATCAACAGAACAAAAAAAACCTCCCGGTGCTTTAGCAGAGGGAGGTTAAAAGTAACAGATTCCAGAGGGATCTGAATTTCACACTACGAGGAGGTACATGAAACTGGTGAAAAGTCCTATTCAGTATTGATAAAAAGGGACTTACTTAACTTGGTGTCAACTATAGACGCGACTGTATTTGTTTACAATACAGCTAATAATTAACAAAATGTTTCGTATATGTTGATAGTCGATTATTCCCCTGTTATTTATACTTTCGAATACTCCCCATTGGTGTTTTAGTTAACACTTCAATCTTGTCTTAAAGCAAACAGAACATGAATCACTCGATACTCTATGCCCTGGATTTTGATGGGGTTATCTGCGATAGCGCGGTAGAAACCGCAATCACCGGCTGGAAAGCTGCGAACCAGATTTGGGGCGATATGCCCGAAGCCGTGCCGCAAGCAATGGTTGATCAATTTCGATTAGTCCGGCCGATCATTGAAACCGGCTACGAAGCCATCTTGGCAATGCGTCTACTGCATTTGGGCGAGTCACCTGAAACGATTGTTAGCAGCTATGCCAGTAAAATTGACAGGCTATTACAGCAGGCTCAGGTCACGCCTGATGATCTAAAAAAACTTTTTGGTGCGACTCGAGACGCTTGGATAGCAAACGATTTGGCGGATTGGATCAATATGAATCCGCTGTTTTCAGGTGTTGCAGAAAAATTGCAGCAGTTGGGGCAGCAAGCGTCCTGGTTGATTATTACTACTAAACAAGAACGTTTCGTTAAACAAATTTTGCAAGCTAACGACATCGACTTGTCTGATGACAAGATTTTTGGTTTGGATCGTAATATGAGCAAGCCGGAAGTGCTAACGCAATTATTAAAAAACCATCCAGACAATACGATTTATTTTGTCGAAGATCGGCTACCTACATTATTGAACGTTAAAAAAATTGAAGCCTTGGCTAACGTTAACCTGATTTTTGCGCTGTGGGGATATAACACCGCCGACGACAAAGCCGTTGCCGCGCAACAAGGTTTAATCGGGCAGGGGCTAGAAGAGTTTTTGGTGTTGTAGGTTTTAATAACTGATGTTACGCGCAGCGTAACCAAAACTCCCGTGTAACGCGCCGAGCACTGTCGTTGCCATCGGGAATAGCCCATAGGGGCACGGCAAGGGCAAGGATGCCGTGCGTTGCCAAATGGGGCAGGAGCCCAATTTGGCAACCCCCGATGGTAGCGGCAGCGCGCAGGAAACAAGCGGTGTCCGGGCGGCCTTTTCTTTGGATACTTTCTTTTGGCCGCGCAAAAGAAAGTATCTCGCCTTCGGGTGCGAGAACCCGATTTAAAAAATCGTCGCGTGCGACACAATAATTTTTAAATCTAAATTGTGTAACAGCAGTTAATAATTTAGCGATGCGCTCTTGAACCCGATTCTTCGGAGTCAAGAGCGCTCTATGCGAGCTAACCTAAACTGGATTTTTTAAGAAAAAAACTTACTGGCATTAATCAAGGTATTAACGATGCCCCAGCCCATCGGAATTCCTACTGCCAACCAAGCCAGCCAAACCAGTAGCGGGTGGCTGCGGCTGGTGGAAGTGATTTCTTCGTCGTCATCATGAGCATGTATTTTTTTATACTCCAGGCTTTTTTCGGCGGCCAGTTCGGCATCGGACATAAACCATTTATCCGCAACCGGCCGAATCAATAAATTGCAGATAAAGCCTATCGTCAACAAGCCGGCCAAGATCAGCATGGTCTGGTTGTAGACCTGCTCACGAGGCAAGCCCAAGCCTAATTGATATTCGCGCATATAGTTGACGACCACAGGGCCTAAGATGCCCGCAGTTGCCCAGGCTGTCAGTAAACGGCCATGTATCGCCCCGACCATTTGCGTACCGAACAAATCGGCAAGATAGGCGGGCACGGTGGCAAAACCGCCGCCGTACATGCTCAAGATAAGGCAAAATGCCGCGACAAATAAGGCTTTGTTGCCCGCCATCGCCAGACTGGGAATGCTGATATACAGCAAACCGCCGAACACGAAGAACACAAAAAATGTCAATTTGCGCCCCAGCAAGTCCGACGAGCTGCCCCAGACAAAACGGCCGCCGATATTAAACAGGCTTAATAACGCGGTAAAACCGGCAGCTACACCGGCAATCGCTGCCAATTCAGCTTTATCCAGCTGGGCAAAAGTTTTATCGACACCAATCAATTGGCCACCAAACACTTCCTGCAGCATCGGCGACGACATGCCGATCACGCCGATACCGGCGCTGACATTCATACATAACACCGCCCACACCAGCCAGAATTGCTTAATCTTAAAGACATTTTTGACATGCACATGACCATGCGTGACCAGTGCTTTGCTTTGCTCTGGTACAGGCGGGGTCCAGCCCGCAGGGTGCCAATTATCGGCTGGTACGCGATAACTCAATGCTCCCGACATCATGAAAACAAAGTAAATCAAGGCCATGGAAATAAAGGTTTGCATGACGCCGACATCGGTTTCCGTGGCAAAGTGCTTCATCAGTGCAGTTGCCAACGGCGAACCGATCATCGCTCCGCCGCCAAAACCCATGATCGCCATGCCGGTAGCCATGCCGCGCCGGTCGGGAAACCATTTGATCAGTGTCGACACCGGCGAGATATACCCCAGCCCCAAGCCCACGCCGCCAATAACGCCCGAACCCAACAGCATGATCCAAAACTGATGTAAATAAATGCCTAGCGCAGACAGCAGCATGCCGCCGCACCAGCACAAGGTACTGACCACGCCCGCTTTGCGCGGACCGACACGTTCCAGCCAACCGCCCCAAATGGCCGCTGACGAGCCCAGCAACACAAAAAACAAGGTGTACATCCAGCCTAAGGTGGCAATGCTCCAATCGCAGTTGGTCGCAAACAGCTCTTGGAAAAAACCGGTTTCCGGGCCGCATTTAACACTTTCTTTAATGCCGATCGCTTTTGACAGTGGCAGCCAAAATACCGAGAAGCCATAAGCCATGCCGATACATAAATGAATTGCCAGCGCCGCGGGTGGCAACAGCCAGCGATTAAAACCTGGGCCAGCAATAGTGCGTTCTTTGGATAAGAAACTTGGGGGTGTAGTTTGATTCATGAAGTGGTTGAAGGAAGTGTGTAGATTTAGTGGTTAATTTTAAGCTGTTCAGGGCGTTCTATCGGGCTAACCATTTGAGTAAGGTTTCAAACAGATAGTCCGGATTTACCGGCTTGCTCAGGAAATCGTTCATGCCTGCGTTAAGACATTTCAGCTTATCCTCATCAAAGGCATTGGCTGTCATGGCAATAATGGGGACAGTTTCACGACTAACAATTTTGCGGATCGCGGCGGTTGCGCTCAGGCCGTATTGTTTTGGCATTTGTATATCCATCAGGATGATGTCGTAGTTATTTTCCCAGGCCATCCGCACGGCCTGCTCACCATTTTCGGCGAGATCCACTGACAAGCCAACATCTTTTAGGAGCATAACTGCGACTTCTTGGTTTAGCGGCTCGTCTTCTACCAGCAATATACGTTTGCCTTGATACTCACGATGAAGGATAGTGCGGGCTTTTTCTGTCAGGGCAATATCAGGTTCAATAGCCAGCGGATCGCCTTTGCCTAGTTGTACGTCTAACCAGAAAGTAGAGCCCTTACCGGGTGTGCTTTTTACGCCAACATCTCTGCCCATCAGCAGTGCGAGTCGCCGGTTGATAGCTAACCCTAGGCCGGTGCCGCCGTATTTACGCGTAGTCGTATTGTCTGCTTGTTCGAAGGCATTAAAAAGCCGGGCTTGGTCTTCCGGCAAAATACCAATGCCGGTATCGATAACCTCAAAGCGGAGCAAGTAACCCTCTTTTGTTTTCTCAAGAACGTGGCCTTGCAGGGTAATACTGCCGTGCTCGGTAAATTTGACGGCATTACTAAGATAATTAACCAAAGCTTGTGAGAGTCGGTTGAAGTCACCGTGCAGCACTTTGGGCAGGTCGGAGATCTTGATCAGTAAACTTAGACCTTTTGCGGCGACTGCGTTGTCGAACATGGCTGTAATATTCGACAAGAGCTTGGTGAGGGTGAAATCCTGCTTCTCAAGTACGAGTTTACCGGCGTCAATTTTGGATAGATCAAGAATGTCGTTTATAAGCCCAAGCAGATGATTTCCCGAACTGGAGATCTTGTCGAGTTGTTCGATTTGCTTTGGCGTACAGTTGCTGTGGCGCAGCAGGTAAGTCATCCCCAGAATCCCGTTCAACGGTGTTCGGATTTCGTGACTCATGTTGGCAAGAAAATCGGCTTTGGCTTGGATGGCAACGTCGGCGGCTTTTTTGGCAAGAATTCGTTCGGTCAGATCGACGAGCATGATTTGGTATTCGAGGCCTTGGACATCATTCATTTGCTGAAAAACCAGATGAATTTGAACCGGGCTGTTATCTTTATGGAGGAGTGTTAGTTCACAATATTGCTCGCGACGGGACTTTTTAGCCTGTAAAAAAAATCGATGCCAACGGTCGCGATCTTCTGTTGCAACATATTGTACTAAACGGGTATTGATCAAATGCTGGCGATTAACGCCAAAAAGTTTGGTAGTGGTCAGGTTGGCCTCGACAATCAGGCCATGCCCGGAGAGGGTAAGGTAACTCACCGGCGCGAAATCAAAGAGCTGGAAATAGCGGTCACGGGACTCTTCCAACTCATGTTGTGTTCGGCGCAACTCTTCGTTCTGCATTTCCAACTCAATCTGATGAACTTGCAGCTCGTGCTGCATTTCTTCAATCGACAACGCTGGCTTTTCCTCGGCCGGTTTACTCAGGAGTTGTTGCTCGGCTGTTGATCGATTTAATTGATCCTTCATGCGGTGTACCAGGTAGACGAAATAAGTATTGATTTTAATTGGCTAGCGGACAAGCATTAATGACCTTGGCTGGGCTGGTTAAAAATAACATTTTTCAGTCTGGTGTTATATATCTGGCAACTGTTAGCTTAAGGGCTAACTTTACTATCCGCCTCTTGCTTCCCCGCAATCAACAATCTCGCCAATCTCCGCAAACCATCGGAGGAAATATCCAAGCCAAACGGCGCGCCGATGCTTTCAAGCTCGTAAATGACATCCGTGGCGGCGATGAAGGTTAGGTATTTAAGGCTTTGCGCACCGGGCAGTTCGTTACCGATGGTTTTTAATACGGGTGATAAGCGCACCCAGGTATCGGTAAAAAATACCCGAACCGGATCGTTGTCAGTATTGCCTTGGTCTTTTAGGCCTGCCTGAAATGCGGCGCGGGAATCCATCAGGATTTCCATCAGGGTTTCGCGCACTTCCGGCGATTGGGTGTCATTGGTGGCTTGTTTGATGGCGCTGCTTAAGAATTCATCCCATTGTTTCCAAGCGGCTTGCCATTGTTGTTGTTCTGCGGCGTTAAATGCGGGTTCCGCTTTTTTTGGTGCTAATTTGTTGGGTGCTTCAAATTGCAGTTTAACGTTGATGCTGTTGTCACCGGCCTGCACATTGTTGAATTTGAGCGAGTTAAGCAATGTTTGTACTTCGGCAATATTTTCTTTAGGTAAAAATCCCGTCAAGGTATGTTCGATGTTGCGTCGGGATTCGTTAAGGTCGATTTTGACTTCGGACAATTTAGGTTCGGCAAAGCGTTTGATCAGGTCTTGCAGTTTATCGATGGTTAATTGCCGACCTTGCGGATCATAAGCAGTGGCTTTGGTGATGGGGAATTTGAGCACGGAATTGCTGCCATCCAAGGTTGGTTGTTGCAATGTTTCCAGCGTGCCCGACCATTCCAAGAAGGTTAAGCATTGTCCGCCTAAATGGGTGCCGACTTTGGCGTCGACTTGATTGATCATGCGCACTTGGCCTTGTTGGCCGTTGAGTTCAGGGTTCGACAGGGTTAAGTGGCCGCAGCCATGGCGGTCGTTCCAGAGCTCAGCGCTGTTGTTGAGGCCTTTGTAAACTTGGCTGAGCAGCACTTTTTTTATCAAGCTGTAGTCAATTTGTACCGGGATGCTGCGTTGGTCGGCGATGCTGATTGTTGAGGTGATGGTGAGTAATCCAAACACGCTGGTGACTAAAAACTTGTTCATGCGATTTTCCTGAAGGTTATTTATATCGCTACTTTAATCGATATTCTTATAAATAACGCTATGCCGCTGCATGTGTGTAGTTGTCTAACCATAAAAGGCTTAACCGCGCATTCTTTGAAGAGATGAGCGGTTAAGCATAAGCGTGTACCTGATGCTTAGTTGATGGTCGGTGCCAGCTGCGCGGTGATGGCTGGAGAGACCGGATCCATGGGATGTTTGGGCCTGGCAAATTGACGACCGATGAATAAATCGTTGCTGATGATATTGACGTTTTCCAGCCAGCGTGCGGAAAGTTGGCAGTCGTCGGAGTAGGGCGGTTCTTTACAGGTGTCGACTGAGCCATTCGTTGACACATTAAAATGCAGGCCGGGTAATGGTCGTACTTGCAGTCCTGGTATGGCGGCGGTGTAATCCATGATGCTGGGTTCATCGTAATTGAGCAGATCGAGTACCAGTTTAGGCACTTGATATAACGGCAGGCTGCCTATTTTTAACGGGCCGCGTTTGCCGTCGATGATGATCATCGGTGTGGATACGTAAAA
>JAUYMX010000567.1 GCA_030699345.1 Methylococcaceae bacterium | reverse complement strand
TTTTACTACCGTATGGTTAGATCGTTGGAGTGGGCAGACCAGGGAAGTGCGCAATCCGGCCCAATTCTCCACCGGACCCACCATTGCCACCTGGATTTGGCCGTTACATACCGGCGAAGCGTTGGGACCCAAAGGGCGATTGGCGTGGTTTATTGCCGGGCAAAGCTTATTTTTGCTGTATGTCACAGGAATGGTGCGGTGGCTGTATCGAGTCGGCAAGATTAAGGATCGATCGATGGATTTGTCTGCGTTAATACCGATAGCTAGACGCTTGCTCAAAAAGACATCTTCTTGGCTTGCTGGTTACATTATGCTGCTGATAAAAAGGTTACAGCCCAGTTTAGCGATCGGTTATCGCGCGCTACAGCAATGGCTCATTCGCTATCAGGCAAAAATTGCCGCACAACAAAAACGCAACGGCAAAAGCGATTGGGATCTGTGAGGTGCAATTCCATAGTCCTTTAGTCGGTTGTTGTCACTGTATGGTAATATTGAGGCCTTGATTTTTAGGCGCAGCCTTATGACTGATACTAACTTACCAGCACAATTGATCGACCGTTTCGGTAGAACAGTGGATTATTTAAGAATATCCATCACCGACCGTTGTGATTTTCGCTGTGTGTATTGCATGTCGGAAGACATGACGTTTTTACCGCGCGCGCAAATTCTATCGCTGGAAGAAATTTATATCTTGGCCAAAGCCTTTGCTGAGTTGGGTGTAAAAAAAATTCGTATCACCGGCGGTGAGCCTTTGGTCAGAAAAGGTGCGCTGGAATTGCTACACAACATCGGCCGGATCGAGTCATTAAAAGAGCTGGTGATTACCACCAACGGCTCGCAGCTTGAATCCATGGCGAAAGATTTAAAACAAGCCGGGGTTAAGCGTATCAATATTAGCCTGGATACCTTGGATGCCGACAAATTTAAAGCCATCACGCGCACCGGTGATTTACAGCAAGTGCTGCGCGGTATCAAGGCAGCCAAAGTCCAAGGCTTTGAGCGGATTAAAATTAACGCGGTCATTCTTAAAAATCGAAATCATTTGGAAGTGAATGATTTAGTTCAGTTTGCTGTCGATAACGCCATAGACATCAGTTTTATCGAAGAAATGCCCTTAGGCATGGTCAGCAACCATGATCGATCCGGGGCTTATTACTCCAGCGATTTAATCAAAAAAGATTTGGCGAGGCAGTTTTCATTGATGGCGACCACCGAAAGCACCGGCGGCCCATCTAAATACCTGAATGTGATCGGTACTCAAACCCGTGTGGGATTTATCTCGCCGCATAGTGCCAATTTTTGCAGTACTTGTAACCGGGTAAGATTAACGGTTGAAGGCCAATTGTTGTTGTGCTTGGGCAATGAACATAGCGTTGATTTAAAACAAGTGCTTAGAGAGCATCCGGGCGACCTGCCAGCGTTAAAACAGGCCATCATCAACGCCATGCAGATAAAACCGGAAAAACACGAATTTAATCTGCACGAACAACCCATCATATTGCGGCACATGAGTGTCACCGGCGGGTAACAAATTCATAAATAACTGGTGGGAGCGACGCCTACGTCCCGACATGCATCGTCGCTGCCACATAACTCACCTAACATTACTTCTGAGGTATTCATGTCATTTCAAACACTCGGTTTAACCGAAGATCTTCTTAAAGCGGTCACCGATCAAGGCTACAAAACGCCGACTCCGGTACAACAAAAAGCCATTCCGTTAATCCTGGAAGGCCGGGATGTGTTGGCTGGTGCGCAAACCGGTACCGGCAAGACCGCCAGTTTCACCTTGCCGTTATTACAACGACTGGCCGAAAATCATAATCCGGCGCAAAAACCGCGGCGCATTCGGGCACTGATTTTAGTGCCCACCCGGGAATTGGCTGCGCAAGTTTATGAAAGCGTTAAAACTTACGGAGCGCATTTACCTTTTCATACCGAGTTAGTCGTAGGCGGGGCCAGTGTCGGCTTACAAGTCCGGCAGTTACGCCGCGGTTGTGACATTGTCGTGGCGACGCCGGGACGCTTGATCGATCACATTCGCCAACGCGTGGTGAGTCTGGCTAACATAGAAATTCTGGTATTGGATGAAGCCGACCGTATGCTGGATATGGGCTTTCTACCGGACATTAAACAAATCATGGCGCTGCTGCCAAAACAACGACAAAGCTTGTTGTTTTCAGCAACCGTCTCCAATGGCATCAAGTCATTGGCATCGCAGTTGTTAAACAACCCGGCTGAAGTTGAAGTCGCCAAACAAAACGCGACCGCCGATACCGTGTCCGAGCGCGTTTACGGCATTCCTCGAGAAGTAAAACGCGAGTTATTGTCTTATTTGATCGGCAGTAATAATTGGAAGCAAGTATTGGTGTTTGTGCGCACCAAACACGGCGCTGATCGTCTGGAAAAACAACTG
>JAUYMX010000021.1 GCA_030699345.1 Methylococcaceae bacterium | reverse complement strand
TGTGGAAGTTATTCCCGGTAAATCTGTGGTCGGATTGGAAATTCCCAACCAGGAACGGGAAATGGTGACACTGCGTGAACTGCTGGTCTCCGAGCCGTTTACCAAAGCAAAATCCCTGCTGACGTTGGCAATGGGTAAGGACATTTCCGGCACGCCCATGGTGGCTGATTTAGGCAAAATGCCTCATGCCTTGGTGGCCGGTACTACCGGTTCGGGTAAGTCGGTGGCTATCAACACCATGATCCTCAGCTTGCTGTACAAAGCCACACCGGAACAAGTGCGCATGATCATGATCGACCCGAAAATGCTGGAATTGTCGGTTTACGAAGGTATTCCGCATTTGCTGACGCCGGTTGTGACCGATATGAAAGAAGCCAGCAACGCCTTACGCTGGGCCGTGGCAGAAATGGAAAGACGCTATAAATTAATGTCGAAAATGGGCGTTAGAAACCTGGCTGGATTTAATCAGCTGATAGAAGAGTCTGAAGCCAGAGGCGAGTCTATTCGTGATCCGATGTTTCAGTTACTCAATCCGCTTGAAGATGGCGAAAGCTTTCCGGTGCTGACAACATTACCCAGCATCGTCATCGTCATTGACGAATTGGCCGACATGATGATGATTGTCGGTAAAAAAGTAGAAGAACTGATCGCTCGATTGGCGCAAAAAGCCCGTGCGGCAGGCATACATTTAATATTGGCAACCCAGCGGCCATCTGTCGACGTATTAACCGGCTTGATCAAAGCCAACGTACCGACACGGATTTCTTTCCAGGTGTCATCACGTATCGATTCCCGCACCATTCTCGATCAAGGTGGCGCGGAAACCTTGCTGGGTAATGGCGACATGCTGTTTTTACCTTCCGGCACCAGCATCCCCATTCGCGCCCATGGCGCTTTTGTTGATGACCACGAAGTGCATCGCGTAGTGGAATTCTTAAAACAAACTGCCCCGCCTAATTACCTGGATGACATCACCCGCGAATCTTATGATTCCAGTGATGGCTTTAGCGGGGGCGGCGGTAGTTTCGGCGGTGGTGATTCTGAAGGGGATGCTTTATACGATGAAGCCGTGCGCTTCGTCACCGAATCGCGCAAAGCCTCAATTTCCAGCGTGCAACGACGCTTTAAGATTGGCTACAACAAAGCCGCAACGCTTGTTGAAGCCATGGAAGCGGCTGGTGTTGTTAGCGGGGCAGAGACTAATGGCTCTCGAGTAGTTCTGGCACCGCCACCGCCTAGGGATTAATTCATTGTTGGGTGGAATAGCTAAGCGTATTCCACCCTTACGAAGCCACTACGACGAAATAGGATATGGCCTATTGTGGTGTCTTACGGCGTTGGCTAAATAGCGTAGGAACGACCTTTATCGATTCGTAAAAATCGCTGCTTTTCTTCGTCAAAACAATAGTAAATATATTGATGTCTTCCGGTATCAAAGTCAGCCCCAATTAATTGGCTTGCTTCTTCCTCTGACTTAAATAATTTGAATTCGTTGAGAATTGACGGATTCCTGCAATTTACAGATCCATCTATTTCAGAAATCATTTGTCCTGCCAGATATTCGATGTAGTCCTCAATTTTATCTTCTACGAAATAGTATGTGTAGTAGTAAGTCTGATGCGACTCTTTAATCCACATTTTAGGTTTAGCGGTTAAAAAAAGACCTCCATCGCAGCGGACAATATAAATTTTGCTCAGAATAGTGCCATGATATTTGACTAAATATTCTAATTGGCTTGAGTCTCGTTTATTGCGAAACTCTAAAATCCACGGCTCTTCATATTTTTCATAAAAATCGACATTTTCAACAATGGTGAATTCGGGGAATTGCTCGTAGTGAAAAGTTAGGCTTGATCCTTCTTCAATAATTTTCCAATTGTTACGGTCTTGAAGATAATTTTTTAAACGCTCAATTGGCTTTAATCTTTCTGGAGTAGTTTCGTTATCGAGTTCTTTTTTCAAAAATTCATAGACTTGTCTTTGATGATCAATTTGCATTACTAAAATTAATTTTAGAAGTGCATCAACATCATAAATATCTTCGGAAGGTGAAAATTTCAGATTATGAGGATTTAAATAAGTTTTGGTTTTGAGCTTGTTTGCTTCTTTAGAAATGGAAATAAATTTGAAAGAGCAACCCGAATAACTGGAATCAATTTTCTCCAAGGAAGATTCAATTTTTTCTTTATTTGCTTTGGCGGACACCGAAACAACGATATTATTTGTTTTATATACTAAATCGATACCAGGCTCATTATGATTCTCAGTTTTTTCCAGATTCCAGTCAAATAGCAGATTAAAAAAATCTCTATAAAACATTTCCGCGTGAATATGGGAATCAAGAAGGTTCAATTTCCCTCGCGATTCAATGCTGGTAGCAAGCGAGCTAAGTTTTTCTTCTATGAAATTGAAATAGGTTGAGCGATTCATAATGGGCTTTGTTTGTATTGATCGGGTTAGCGCTGTATTTGAAGTGGGTAACGGAGAAGTCTAACTCTCAAGGCTCAAAAATGTAGGGTTTCATTTTATTTAGCCCAACCTTGTATGATCAAATCCCCGAAACAATAAAATCCAAAGCGGCGAGTATTTCAGTCCGAGCATGAGATAGATTGCAAATTTCTTTGCCAAGATTTTTCCGGTCAATACCCGTAATCTGTTGCGTTAGCACAATAAAATTTTCGCTCTCAATTTCAATTATTGGACACAGTTTTGATATGGCTGCTCTGCCTGCCAAAGCCAGCGGACATAGCGGTATTACAACGGTAGTGCGCAATTCATCAAGCAAGTTTGATTGAATGTCGAGTAGATAAGGATAAGTCTTCTTGGTGGCGGGATTTGCGTTTTCGTAAACGATAAATTGGGCCATTAAAAGCTCCGTAGATCATCGCCAAACACGCCATTTTCCTCTACCAATTGATTGTATGCCTCAATGGCGGCTTTGTTTTTATGCTTCCAAAGTTCCTGCTGTTTGGCGTTAACCAAATCTGTTAAGGCGTTTTCCAGGGTAGCAGAGATATTGATTTTCAGCTCTTTAGCTTGAGTCAACAAGTCGCTGTTAATGCTTACATTGGTTGGTTTTTTGGGAGCTTGGGTATTATATATGCGATTCATGCGCAAAAGATCCTTTGGTTGTTATGTGTATATAATATGTGCATTTTTGTTGTTCAGCAAAGCGTTTGTCGAATCGCTTTAAAGTTTTTTGGTGATGATTTTCGATGGTCGGTTTTGAGTTTTAGTTTTTTGAAAGCGACCAAACCTAAAAAGGATAAGCAAGATAACGCTGTAAGGCCGATTATCCAAAAAATCCTCGCCTGGACTTTTCCAAGCGGGGATTTTTTGTGCCCGCCTTAGAAACTATCTGCCTAACTTTGTTGAGAGGCGATGTTGATTTTCAAGATCAATAGTATCAACATGGATTACTTTGACTTCATTGAGGAGTTGGAATTACAGCCATCATCTCCGCACCAAACTTGATCTCCACAACCGCTCAGTAATAGCGCGCCTAAAATGACCACAACAACTAGATTGATTTTCATAATTCTTATCACCTCAGTTTTTAGTTAAATTATCCATGTACCCTGACATACGTGCATGCCATCTTACAAAGTCAAGGCAACTTGAGTCGGATAGGGCGGCCACATGCTTATAGTTTCCAGTCGGGATGATTGAATGGGGGGCAAAAAAGCGTCACTTCAAGGGTCTACTTTTGGTGTTTACCTTGCCAAACTGATACGGATGATTTTCTTGTGCGGTTGCGGCTGATAAAGTTATTTTTCCTAAAGGTTTGCCGCAGTGGTATAGCAGATTTGTCGACTGTTTCGGATGTGTGATTGTCGTGCGGATTAATTCGGCAGGGAGGGCAAATATTGTATTTTGCCCTCCCTGCCAAGTTAGGTTGCTTAGGGATTAAACCTGAAAAGGATAAGCAAGATAAGCACGGTAACCAGCAAACGCCGACAACCCCAGAAAAATAACGCCGCTGATTTTATGTAGCAACGCCAGCGGGATTTTTTGCAAGATAGTACGACCTGCCAGTACGCCTAGTGCTGACGTTGATGCCAAAGCCATAGTTGAACCCAGCCACACCGCCAAAGGTATCGCGGTACTGCTCAAGGCAACAACTGCAAGTTGGGTTTTATCGCCAAATTCCGCGACGGTGATTAGTAAAAACGTGGTGAAGAAAATGCTGTGGCCGCTTTTTTCTTTAATTTCCTCGTCGTCTTCATCTTCTTGCATCCGTAGGGCGTGAATGCCGAAAGCCGCAAACAACAAGGCTACGGTGCCGGCAACAATATAGTCGGGTAGCCAGCTGGCAATAGCGACACCAAATACCACCGCCAAGGTGTTTAACAAGGCAAAGGCACTGACGGCACCGAGAATCACCGGGAACGCTCGGTGCCGCGAGGCTAACGTCATGCACACCAGTTGGCTTTTATCGCCGATTTCTGCCGCTGCAATCAGTGCAAAACTGGTCGCGGCGCTGGCGGATATTTGGGCAATGTTGCCGTTACTCAGCTGTGTCAACGCATTTTGGTAAAACGCTTCAAGGTTTACTGCGGTTAAGCTGTTAAGTAAAACGTGAAGCGACTGTTGCAGATTATCCATTTGCCATTAACCCAGCATATTATCCAGCGCCATCATGATGATGAAGCCAATCATCAACGCAAAGGTGGCGTGGCGTGAGCGGCCATTGGCATGAGTTTCCGGGATAATTTCTTCGCTGATCACAAACAGCATTGCGCCCGCGGCAAAGCCCATAGCAATAGGCAAGATTGGTTCAAACACCGTGACCATTGTCACGCCCAGCAAACCGCCTACTGGCTCAACTAATCCGGTTAACGTCGCAATACCCACCGCACGCCATTTGTTGTAGCCCAGTCCAACCAAGGGCAGGGCAACCGCCAAACCTTCCGGGATGTTTTGCAAGGCGATGGCAATTGCCAACACGATGCCGTTTTTCATCTCGCCAGAACCAAAGCTCACGCCAACGGACATGCCTTCAGGAAAGTTGTGGATGGTGATGGCGATAATGAACAGCCAGACTTTTTTCAAAGAATTTAGATGCACATCAGACACTGAATCGAAATGCACATGCGGTAACTGGCGGTCGGCAAAATGCAAAAACAACGCGCCGACTAACATGCCTAAGGAGACAATATAAATACCGTTGCCTGGCCAGATTAAGTTGCCGTAAGCCATGCCCGGCACCAACAAGGAAAACGCGGTCGCTGCCAACATCACGCCAGCCGCAGCGCCCAGCATGCTGTTAAACAGATTCTTGGATATTTTTGTGAAAAATAGCGCGGGTAAGGCACCGACACCGGTCGCTAATCCTGCTAAAACACTGGACAGAAAACCAACAACGACAATTTTGCCGAAGATGATATACAACAAGCCGAACACCACAATTTGGGATAATAAAAACAGTCCGGCAACGGTCAGCCAGCGTTTTAAAGGCGGCATTGCCAGTAGTTTTAGATAATATTCGCTAGCTTTAACCTGAGCTATCCGGGAATCGATAGCATGCTGAAACTTATCGGCAAGATTGCGTGTTGAAGTCATAAGAATTTACCCGCGTTAGGTGGATATTGAAAGTGGCGGGCATTATAGCTAAATGCCTGTAATGATTGTGGATATAACGTTACAGTCCTGAGGTGAATTTATAAAATTTCCCTGATTTAATAGGGATTTAGGGCTGATGATTAATTAGAAATTAAGTACTCACTGAACTGCATTAACACTCTAATAATCCTAGCAACAAATTCATGCCTACGTTAATATCGTCATCCGCTATCAGCATCTCCCTCGATAGAATAGAAATATCCTCAATAAGGATCTTTGAAAAAGTTAATTCCTGTCCTGGTTCGACTTATTTCATTAAGAACGGAATCCATGTAAACCATCCGTCTGTCCTAGATCATCTTTGTGATGAAGCTTAATTGATATGCCTATTTGAGTTGAGCGGTGCTAATAGAGCCTGAGACGCCAGTGCTATTCAGGTCAATAAAGATTTAGACAGTGATTTAGGGAGGTATTTATTTCCAGCAATTTGTTTTTTGAAGCCAGGCAATTATCTTGCATCAGGGATGACCGGGTGTTGTTCAGCGGGCTCGACTTCGCAGTAAATGGCGGACAAGTGTTGTTAATTGAAGGCCCGAACGGCAGCGGCAAAACCTCGTTATTGCGCATTCTTACCGGCTTACGTAGTCCTGATGAAGGAGAATTGGTTTGGTGCGGTGCTGCAGTGAGCGAATTAGAGGCGGTGTTTTATCAGGATGTCGCTTATGTCGGGCACATGAACGGTATGAAAGATGACCTGAGTGTTGAAGAAAATCTTAAGTTTGCCCAGGCCTTGGCGATCGCTACCTTGGGGATTGATGAAGCCTTGCATAAGGTAGGGCTAGCCGGTTATCAAGATACGCCGATTAGGTATCTTTCCGCGGGGCAGCGGCGAAGATTAGCCTTAGCCCGTTTGTTGTGTACCCGCAAACGCTTGTGGATATTGGACGAACCGTTTACTTCTATAGATAGAGCCAGCATTAGAATGTTTGAAGACTATATCGTGGCCCATGTTGCAGAAGGTGGCATTGTGATAATGACATCGCATCACGACACTGGCTTGCCGGAGCAGATAGTGCAAAGAATTGAATTACAGTCATGAGCGCAGATTCATTAGCAAATGCTTTTTTGTCGGTAGTCCGCAGGGACTTGCTGTTGGCTTACCGGCATCGCGCAGAACTTATCAACCCACTGGCTTTTTTTGTGATGGTAGTGACCATGTTTCCGTTGGCGGTGGGCGCTGACGTCGAATTGTTAAGGCGTATTGCCCCCGGCGTGATCTGGGTGGCGGCGTTGTTGGCGTCATTATTGTCGATGGATGCAATATTCCGCTCGGATTTTGAAGACGGTAGTTTGGAGTTAATGGTGATGACGCCGCATCCGTTATCGGTATTGGTGTTAGCCAAGGTCACTGCCCACTGGCTGTTATCCGGTGTGCCCTTATTATTGGTGTCGCCGTTATTGGCGGTGATGTTTGATATTGAAAGCGAGGTGATTTCGGTATTATTGATCACTTTGTTATTGGGCACGCCAGTGCTCAGTTTGATTGGCGCTATTGCCGTGGCATTAACTGTCGGCTTAAGAAAAGGCGGCGTATTGCTGGCAATTTTGGTGTTACCGCTTTATGTACCTGTATTGATTTTTGCCAGCGGCGCGGTTGATGCCGCTGCGTCTGGATTACCAGTCTCCGGACAACTTTATATGATGAGCGCCATGTTGTTTTTGGCCATCACCTTGACCCCTTGGCCGACAGCGGCTGCATTAAAAATGAGTTTAAGTTAATTATGATAATGAGATTTCTGCATAAATTTTCTTCCCCTCCATATTTTTACTCGATAAGCGGGCGCTTGTTACCGTGGTTAACAGTACTGTTTTTGGCGTTGTTGGCTTACGGACTTTATGGCGGATTAGTGACGGCCCCGGCCGATTATCAACAGGGCGACAGTTTCCGGATTATTTACGTACACGTACCAGCCGCCTGGATGTCGATGTTTATCTATGTGGTCATGGCCGTTAGCGGTGCGATAGGCTTGATTTGGCGTATCAAGCTGGCTGAGATTGTATCTATCAGCAGCGCACCGATTGGGGCAAGTTTTACATTATTGGCACTGATTACCGGATCTCTTTGGGGCAAACCCATGTGGGGCACTTGGTGGGTTTGGGATGCTAGGCTGACTTCTGAATTGATATTGCTGTTTTTATATCTGGGCGTTATCGGCTTATACAGCGCCATTGAAGATAACCGCACTGCGTCTCGGGCCGTGGCGATACTGGCGCTGGTGGGCGTCGTCAATATCCCCATTATTCACTACTCGGTAGAGTGGTGGAGCAGCTTGCATCAAGGCC
>JAUYMX010000563.1 GCA_030699345.1 Methylococcaceae bacterium | reverse complement strand
ATTTACTTTTATATTGGAAGCAACTCGCGAAGTGCCGAGCAGATTTCAAAATCCTAAGAATAAAACCATTGGCATTCGAATTACTGAACATACTATCGCGATGTTGCTGGCGCAGGAACTTGAGGAGCCGCTACTGACATCATCCCTTATTTTGCCAGGTGCAACGGATGCCTTAACTGATCCGTATGACATCAAAGATGCCTTGGATCATGAACTGGACGCCATCATTGACGCCGGTAATATTGCTTCAGAACAAACTACAGTGATTGAAATAACCGCCAGTGGCGCTGCCATTATCCGTCAGGGTAAGGGTATTGCTTCAATGTTGGATTGAGAAATAGAACATCATGAATGAATTTAACCTGATCCAGATTATTGCCGTGTGGATTTTACCGGTGATTTTTGCTGTTACTGTTCATGAAGCCGCGCACGGTTGGGTGGCCAAGATATACGGTGACAACACCGCATCAATGCTGGGACGGTTGACTTTAAACCCAATCAAGCACATTGATCCGGTGGGCACCATCATCATTCCTGGCTTGTTATTGGTAACGGGTACTGGTTTTGTTTTTGGCTGGGCCAAGCCTGTGCCGGTAGATGCCCGCAATTTTAAAAACCCTCGTCGAGACATGGCGGTGGTTGCATTGGCTGGGCCTGTATCCAATCTATTGATGGCGGTAGCTTGGGCGCTAATCGCTAGATTCGGCGTATCGATTGGCCTTGAATATGCCCTTGAAATGGGCAAGGCCGGTATTTCTATTAACGTCTCTTTAGCTTTTATTAACTTGTTGCCCATTCCGCCACTGGATGGCAGTCGAGTGCTGGCGCGCTTCTTACCGGCTCGCTTGGCGTGGCAATACGAAAAGCTCGAGCGCTGGGGATTTTTGATCATGCTGGTATTGCTGTATACAAAAATCCTTAACTTGTTGTTGGCAATCCCAATGTATATGGCGCTAAACGTGTTTTATAGCATTGCTGGATTTGTGAGTTAATTTTTGCAGGCTGCAGATTTTCGAATGCAAGAAAATACGGTGGAGCTTGCTTCCGAACCGCCAGCACTTGCCATTGTCAATGGCGCACCTTTTCATCTGCTCCCGGACGATTTATATATTCCACCCGATGCGCTGGAAGTATTTCTGGACTTGTTTGAAGGGCCGCTGGACTTATTGCTGTATTTAATCCGGCGCCAAAACGTCGACATCGTTAACATCCCGATTGCCCAGATTACCCATCAATACATCGCTTATATTCAAATGATGAGCGAATTAAATTTGGAGCTTGCGGCAGAATACCTGGTGATGGCGGCGTTATTGGCGGAAATAAAATCCAGAATGCTGTTACCGCGCCAGCCTGAGCTGGAAGACGAAGAAGAGGATCCAAGAGCAACGCTAATTCGTAGGCTGCAAGAATACGAGCAGATTAAACAAGCAGCCGAAGAATTGGACCAGCTACCTCGCGTTGAGCGAGATATATTTGCCTGCACTATCGATACTTCGACGGTGCAACAGGGGCAAATAAATCACCCTGATGTCCAATTAAAAGAAATTCTGCTGGCATTTCAAGATGTACTGAAACGCGCCAGTAACTTAACTCACCATCAAATTACCAAAGAGCCCTTATCTGTCCGTGAACGAATGGCAACCATTTTGGCAAACCTTGAAGGAGAAGATAGTCTCCTTTTCTCGCAACTATTTATCCGAAAAGAAGGCCGACACGGAGTCGTCGTC
>JAUYMX010000556.1 GCA_030699345.1 Methylococcaceae bacterium | reverse complement strand
CTATGACCCGTCCACCTGGTTTTAATACGCGATACATGGAGCGTAAGGCTGCATCTTTGTCGGTAACGTTACGCAGGCCAAATGCAATGCATACGCAATCAAAGCTGTTGTCAGCAAATGGCAGGCATTCGGCATTAACTTGAGCATAGCGGATATTGCCAACCAAACCTCTGTCGATCAGGCGATCACGACCGGTGCGAAGCATTTCTGAGTTAATGTCCGCAAGGATGACCTGGCCTTCTTTGCCGACACGTTGTTCAAATAAAGTCGTCAAATCGCCAGTGCCGCCAGCCAAGTCAAGCACATGCTCGCCTTTGCGGACATTGCTTAATTGCACGGCAATACGTTTCCATATCCGGTGTATGCCTAACGACATCAGGTCATTCATAATGTCGTATTGTCCGGCAACCGAATCGAATACGCCGCGAACCAGTTTAACTTTGTCTTCTTTGGCGACCTGTTTGAAGCCAAAATGGGTGGTGTTAGTGTTTGTCATGTGGGTTCCGTGAGTGTGAATTTTCGCTACGTTTATAGCCGGTTTCTTCCAGTTTGGTCAGATAGTTAGCCCATAATTCCGGATACTCTGAACCCAGTTTATAAAGCAAATCCCAGGTATAAATACCTGTGTTGTGACCATCACTAAAAACCGGCGCGATGGCGTAATTGCCGACCGGTTTTATTTCTACAAAAGTGACATGTTCTTTGCCGACTTGCAGTACTTCCTGCCCAGGAGCATGGCCAACGGCTTCTGCAGACGGCGTGTAAACGCGCATGTATTCGCACGGCAGGGTAAAGACGTTGCCGTCATCAAAACTGATTTCCAGTAAATTTGAAAGCTGATGCAGTTTTATTTCGGTAGGATGGGTGTTACTGGGTTTTGCAGTTAGGCGCATAGTAAAAGTATTGATTTAGCAGATGGTTGAAAAATGGTCATCAAATCTTAAATTGATGAGCGAATAAGCCATCTAATAATGATATTTCAGAGTATGTATATAAAACAAATGACAGTGCTTAACTTTACAATAAATCCCTTCGGGTATGCTCTAAAGCCTTACCTCGAAGGGTTAATGTAGTCAGTTACAAAATATAGCGACTTAAATCTTCATCTTCGACAAACTCAGTCAGGTGTAGATCGACATAAGCCGCGTCAATGACGATGGTTTTTTCAGTTAGATCAGATGCGTTATAAGAGATTTCCTCTAGTAGTCGTTCCAATATGGTGTGTAGCCTTCTTGCGCCAATGTTTTCAGTGGTTTCATTGACTTGCCATCCTAATTCAGCAATGCGTTTAATGCCATCAGCTGCAAAACTCAATGAAACGCCTTCGGTGGCTAATAATGCTGAGTATTGTTCGGTTAGCGAAGCATTCGGTTCAGTCAGAATGCGGACAAAATCGTCTGCTGAAAGGGCGCCAAGTTCAACACGAATTGGAAATCGGCCTTGTAATTCAGGGATCAAATCCGAAGGTTTGGTCAGATGAAATGCACCTGATGCAATAAACAATATGTGGTCGGTTTTGATTGCACCGTATTTGGTGGTAACAGTATTGCCTTCAACCAGAGGTAACAGGTCACGTTGCACACCTTCACGCGATACTTCGCCGCCGCCACCGCCCAATTCAGAGCGTTTACAGATTTTGTCAATTTCATCCAAGAAGACAATGCCGTTTTGCTCCACAGCGTCTACCGCACGAGTGCGAATGTCTTCTTCATTAATTAATCTTGATGATTCCTCTTCTTGCAATGCTTTTAAAGCTTTTTTAATAGGAATCTTGCGCATTTTTGTGATGTTGCGGCCCATATTTTGAAACATGCCCTGCAGTTGGCTGGTCATCTCCTCCATGCCTGGGGGCGCCATGATTTCAACGCCTACCGGTGACACAGGCACGTCAACTTCCACTTCCTTGTCATCCAGATCACCTTCGCGTAATTTTTTGCGCATTTTTTGCCGGGTGGATTCTTCCGTATCCGATAGCATGCCACCATGGGCTCTGGGCAATAAAATGTCTAATATCTTTTCTTCAGCCGCTTCGTAAGCCTTATGTTGGATTTTCTCTACTTCTGCTTGACGAGTCATTTTTACCGCAGAATCGGCTAAAT
>JAUYMX010000136.1 GCA_030699345.1 Methylococcaceae bacterium | reverse complement strand
CCACAGTCGACCTATGACTTCAGCGGCTTTTACCGGACGCAGCTCAACAGTGTTGTCGGGTTTGACGACCGCTACCAAACGTCGGCCTTGCATTTCACCCACTGCGCGCTGCGGTACTAATAAGGCGGCGGGTTTGTGTCTGATAAGGGCGCGCACTCTGGCGTATTGCCCAGGGCGCAGCAGATTGCCTGGATTGGGGAACAATATGGCGACCTGAATAGTGCCGGTCTTGATGTTGACCTCTCGGTCAGCGAAGAAGAATTTGCCTGGGTGTGGGTAGACTGAGCCATCGGCAAGCACAAGCTCTAGCGGTTGGTCATCGTGTTGGTTTTTGTTTTGCTTGTTACGCGCGAGTTGTAAGTATTCCTGCTCGCTGATAGGGATGAAGGCTTTGATGGGATCAAGCTGGGAAATGGTCGTCAATTCAGCATTCGCACTGCCTGGGCCGACCAGGTTACCAAGTTGCGCTTTAGAGATACCGGCAACGCCATCGATAGGTGAGGTGATCTTAGTAAAGCCTAGTTGGAGTTGGGCACTGTCCACAGCCGCTTTGGCGGTCAGCACCTCCGCTTCAGCAGAGGCGGCCCGGCCAACAGCATTGTCACGATCGCGAACGCTGACGGCTCGTTCGGGTAATAATCGTTTTACGCGCTCTAAATCCAGTTTGGCGGTTGTCAACACCGCTTGCTGCCTAGCCAAACTACTGCGGGCACCGTCCAAGTTCGCCTGAAAGACTTTGGGATCAATTTCATAAAGCAGCTGGCCTTTTTTGACTATTTGGCCTTCTTGATAATGCTGCTTGACCAGATAACCTGATACTTGGGCCAAAATCTGCGCATTCACCATGCCATCCAGACTGCCGATCCATTCCTGCCAAATAGGCACATCTTGTTGCAGTACCTCGGTAACTTCCACTACGGGTAATGCCGCAGCGGGTGTCGGCTCGGTGTTATTGCAAGCGCTGGATAGTGCTATCAATGTTATCGCAAAAAAACTTCGATAACGCTGCCGAGTGAGGTTGCTGTTGCGATGGCTTGCTGAAGAATGCTTTTTTGATTTCATACGCTATCTATTTGATAAAAATGAGCTAGTTGAATATCGATTATGCTTCTAATAGAGGCTAATCCGTTTTTAAGACAAAGCCAAGAAAAACATAAGGTTTTTTGATGATAATATCCAAGTAAATACCTGCTTACGGCACGTTAAATTTAAAGGTGTATATGAAGGAAATTAAAAAACATGAAATCCCTCCCATCATTGCTCGCTATGGTGGTAACTTTTGGTATTTATTTGCCGGATTGATATTTACGTTTTTGGCGTTGCCGCTCTCCCGTAGCTTAGGCGTAGGGCGCTACTCCATGACACTTCTATTTAGTTTGTTCATGTTGGTTGCTATTTGGAGTTTGTCGGTTTCACGGCGCATTTTTCAGCTGGGCGCATTGTTGGTGGTGGGCATTTCCAGCATAAGCGTTATTAATTATGTATTTAATGAATTAAACCCGATTGTGGAGTTAATTGGACTGCTGTTAATACTGTTATTTTGCAGTCTAAGTTGCTGGATCGCGGCTCGTAATGTATTCATCTGGCATAAGGTAGACCTCAATTCTCTAGTCGGCGCTTTCTGCGTCTATTTGCTTCTAGGGCTTATTTGGGCGCTTTTGTATCGGTTATTGCATCTTTACGGTTGGGCAACTTTCTCCGGTAATATTCATGAAAACGGGCAGGAAGTATTTCCTGATCTGCTTTACTTTAGCTTTGTAACCCTGGCCAGTCTGGGGTATGGCGATATTGCCCCCATCGGCGGTTTAGTCCGCACTTTCGCGTATTTGGAAGCAGTGATTGGGCAATTTTACCTGGCAGTAATGGTGGCCAGTTTAGTCGGGGTATACAGCAGTCGGCGCCCGCATGACTGAAACCATTTTTGATAATAATCATGATGCGGCCGACGGTGAATTGCTTCCAGCCTCTTCCAGCGCCTGATACTGTTCGATTGCCGCCCGCGCGTTGAATAGCAAGCGCTCTTTGCCTAGTCGATCTGCCAGTCCTGAATTGCGCACCACCTCCTCGACACGGGGATTCAGCCCGACCAGCCACAGCTTACGACCGTCTTCGGTTCCACGTTTTTCGCGTTCTATCAGTACTTGTAATGCCGAGTATTCGATATCCGGCACCCGGCTTAGATCCAGCACCAGCACCTGTGGCTTATATTGGGCAACCAGTGCTTGAATCTGCTCGGTTACGTTCTGTACGTTGACAAATAACAGACGTCCTTCCGGGCGTAAGATGAGCAAGCCATCCATGGTTTCGTCGTTAGGGTGTTCGGGCGATAGCGGTCGCAGTATGTCGTGTCCGTGCTTACGGCCTATCACATAAACACGCGGGTTGGTGACCTGGCTCATTAGTCCGATCACCGATACGATAATCGCCACTACGATGCCTTGTAAGGTGCCAAATATCAGCACGCCGACACATGCCACAACAGCCCAGTAAAACTCCATTTTACGTACCTTATTGATGGCGAGGAACTCTGCCGGTTGGATTAGCCCGATTGAATAGACGATAACCACGGATGCAAGCGTGGCGTATGGCAGCAAGCCCAGTAATGGCGCGAGCAATAGCATGATCGCTGCTGCCGTACTGGCCGTCACCAGGGATGCCTTCTGTGAGCGGGCGCCGGCAGCACGCACTACCGCAGTTTGGGTTGTGCCGCCTCCCGACGGCATTGCGCCGAACAGCGCACCGCCCAAATTGGCTGCTCCGGTTGCGATCAGCTCACGGTTGGCATTAACCGGCGGCTCTGTGTTTCGGGCAAAGGTACGCGCCACGGCGATTGATTCGGTAAAGCTCATTAGCGCGATCCCGAACGCGCCCGGCAGTAATTGTTCGACCAATTCAACATCCGGCAACGTCAGCGACGGCAATCCTTGTGGAATCAGGCCAACTATTGCGACCCCCTGCGCATTTAAGCCGAAGAACCACGACGCGGCGATGCTGCCGCCAACGGCGACTAAAGGTGCAGGCGAATGCGGCCACAGACGGTCCATGCCGATTAGTACGAGTATCGTTGCAGCTGCCACTGCCAAGGTAATTAGTGAGGTTTGGGGTAGGTGATGAATAATACTGAATACATCACGGATAAAGCCTTGTTTGGTAATGTGGAACCCCAGCAGTTTCGGCAATTGATCAAGCACAATTACCAGAGCGATACCCGTCTTAAAGCCGGTCAGAACCGGCGCGGAAATAAAATTGGCGATGAAGCCCAGACGCAGCAACGACGCTAGTATCAGCAATATACCCACCAGCGCGGTCAGGGTGGCACATGCAGTTACCAGTTGAGCCATATTTCCGTCCGGCACCACCATACCAAGTTGCGTACCGGCCAGAATGCCCAAAGTGGTGGTGGAACTAAAACTGAGCACTGCCGATGAGCCCAGCAGGGCGTAAATAATCATCGGGATAAAGGCTGTATACAGGCCGACTTCAACCGGCAAACCGGCGACAGTCGCGTAAGCCATGGCCTTGGGCAGAATGACCGCGGCTGCTGTAAGACCGGCGATCACATCAAAGCGCAGCAGGTTAGTGCTGGATTGTTTTGCCGGTGTGCCGGTTGAGTGGGCCTTCATTATGAACAGGTACTGCGCAACACTGAGCGATTAAGATTGTTCATGGATTATTCCTCATTAAGTGCTTTTTTGGACTGCTCCAATAATTTGAGCTGTTCATCATCCAACTCAGGAAATTTCAAATCGAGATCATTCAATGTCGACGTGATAATGTCCGCCACTAAAGCTCTCGTTATCCATTTATTGTCGGCGGGAATAATGTACCAAGGGGCCCAGTCAGTACTGGTAGCGTTAATCGTGTCTTCATACGCTTCCTGGTAATCATCCCAATACCCTCGCTCTGCGAGATCAGCGGACGAAAATTTCCAATTTTTTTCAGGGCGTTCCAAGCGTTCCAAGAAGCGTTTTTTTTGCTCTTTCTTGGAAACATTCAGGAAAAATTTCAGGATTACTGTGCCATTGCGTTCGAGATGACGTTCGAATGCATTAATGTCTTCGTAACGATTTTCCCAGAATGACTTGCCTTTTTTGCCATCCGGTAAGTTCTGGAGTAGTTCAGGATGCACTTTAACTACCAGTACGTCTTCGTAATATGAGCGGTTGAAGATGCCGATTCGGCCTCTTTCCGGCAGGCATTTCATGTAGCGCCAGAGAAAGTTATGATCCAAATCCTCGCTGGAAGGTTTTTTGAAACTGAAAACCTGACACCCTTGCGGATTGACACCGGACATAACGTGCTTAATGGTACCGTCTTTACCGGCTGCATCCATCGCCTGAAAAACAATTAACAGCGAGTAACGATCATCCGCGTATAGCAATTGCTGCACCTCGGCCAGGTCTTGCACATTTTGTTCAAGCACGGCATTGGCACGTTCTTTTACTTTCTCCTTACCCAATTCCTTAAACTCATCGGTCTGAGCCCAGCCGGTGTCGTAGTCTTTAAGATGAATTTTTTTTCCAGGTTTGACGTGAAAAAGTTTGATGTATTTTTTCTTTATCATTGTGACTCCTTCAATAATGATGGTAACTATTCAGCCTCTTGATCGAGCCGTCATGCGTAGGCTGGATAAGCGCTAGCGCATCCGGCAAATGCGGTGGATGCGCGTTGCTTATCCACCCTACACAATAACGCATAGCCTCAATCAGGTTAAAGACTGAATAGTTACTAATGATGAGGGTATTACTGCAATAAGCTACTCTGAGCCTCCGATGGTGCGATATATCCATGCTGAGTCGCAAGATCCGTAATTTCCTTACGGTAACGTTCGAACTCAGACGAGCCTGGCGCGCTGTAATTCCAATTCTTATAAAGACTGGTTAGTTCAGTGAAAAATCCTCTGGCTTCATCTTTATCCTTAAACCGATAGTCGGCGTCGATAAGCCCTTTCAGCAAGCAAAAACTTTCAAGCTGTCGTTGCCTGGGCATACAGGCATCAATTTCATCGAACGCATCCTGTTGGAGATAGACCATGTCCAGCAATAAAGATTTCTGCCAAGTGATAAAGTCTTCCTCGGTGATACCTTCTTCACCGGTGACTTGCATCATCTGATAGATGCCATCGCCTTGTTCAAGCAATTGCTGCATTGACTTAACATCGCGTACCCAATTGACGTCAAGATTTCCGGTAAACCAGGATCCCAGTTGATCAAGATAGCGCGACCAGGAAATCAGCGGATCAATGGCCGGGTAAAAACGCCGGTATGCGCGGTCGGCGGATAAACCCAGAAAAGTTTTAACGGTGCCAAGGGTGGCTTGAGTCACCGGTTCCTCAAAATTGCCGCCTGCCGGGGAGACTGTGCCGATCATGGTTAAACTGCCCGTTGAACCATCCGGGCAACGCAGCACGCCAGCGCGTTCGTAAATATTTTTAACTGAAGAATCAAGATAGGCGGGAAAGGCCTCTTCGCCGGGAATTTCTTCCATTCGCCCCGAGGTTTCACGCATGGCCTGCGCCCAGCGTGAAGTGGAATCGGCAATCAGCAGCACGTGATAACCCATCTGCCGAAAATATTCGCCTAAAGTGATGCCGGTATAAATGGAAGCTTCACGGGCGGCAACCGGCATTGACGAGGTGTTGCAAATAATGATGGTTCTATCCATCAAGGTGCCGCCCGTCCTGGGGTCTTTAGCCTCAGGATATTCGGTGATGGTTTCGACCACTTCGCCTGCGCGTTCGCCGCAGGCGACGATGATGACGATGTCAACCGTCGAATAGCGCGCGATACAGCTTTGCAAGACAGTTTTACCCGCACCGAACGGGCCGGGGATGCAGCCCGTACCACCTTGGGCGATGGGGAAAAACGTGTCAATAATGCGGGTTGCTGTCGTAATCGGCTCGGTAGGGTAAAGGCGTTCAGCATAGCGGCGGCGGATAAGCGCTTCCGGTATGGGTTTACGCACCGCCCAGCGCTGGGACATAGTCATGCTCCGCTCTATCCCTTTGCTGGTCTTATAACGAGCGACAACTTCGTCAACGCCCATTTCGCCGCTCCTAATCCAGGTGATTTCAACAGGTTCAGGCTCATTAAAAGGCAGCATGATCTTGTGTTTGAATGCGCCTTCGGGCACCGTGCCGATGACGCCGCCGGGAGACACACGGTCACCCACGGCAACGATAGGCTCAAAATGCCATGATTTTTTTTGATCGAGAGCAGGAACCGATACGCCGCGGGGCAGGAAAAAACCATAGTTATCGGCCAGGGCATGCAAGGGATTAAGCAAGCCATCGAAAACCTGGCCCAACAAACCCGGACCTAATACAGCCGAGAGCATTTCTCCGGTCAGCTCCACCTTGTCGCCAACTTTAACGCCACGCGTATCTTCGAATACCTGCATATCGGCGGTACGCCTGCGGACACGCAGCACTTCGGCTTTTAGCCGTTCATTACCCACACAGATGTAACCCAGTTCATTCTTCATGATTGGCGTATTCTCGTCGACCTGAATAAGCACCAGGCTTTCCTTTACGCCAATTATCTTCGCGGTTCTTGATGGCGGTTGTTCAGCTGACATTTGTTACCTCTTTAATCAATTCCTGAAAGCGACTTTTTGCCTTTCCTGCATCACGTGCGAGCCAGGCTTGAAGAATGTCCCATTTTAAAACGAAAGCGAATACCGCCTCGAAACCGAACCTGTTGCTATCGGCGATACGGCTAAGTTGTTCCCAGATGATGCCCATCATTAGTCGGTCAAGCGCACCGGCATCATTGGCTTCAATATAGGTTCGGGCTTGAGGTATCCACGGATATACCGCAGCCAGTTTGAAATCCGGACTATCCCAATTGGAGGAGATAACCCTCGCCCAGCGACTGCCGCCGTTTACCTGCTCTAAAAACGACGACTCATTGAGATGCTTACGCTGCCGTAACGCCGCCAGGATGGTTTGCTGATCAAGCCTGAACTCAACAAATTCGCGTAAAGCAGGGTGGCTGATGTCTTGCAATGCAGCACGACAGCGTAACAACATTTCTTGGTCGGACTTTGGTTTGGATAGCGACATTCGCCAACTTACCAGGGCTTCGGCGATGACGAGTTGCCGGGCGTCGTCGGGTTCCAACATGTGCAGTCGCTGCTCCAGTCGCAGGCGTGTGATCGGCGACCGCTCGGCCTTTTCGAACGGCGGCAGATAAGGCAGGCTGGTGACCAATGTAATGTACTGTTCCGCCATGATGCTTATTCGCTACCTTCGAGTATTGATTGGAAGCGGGGCAAAATGCGTTGGTAAAGCAATTTTGAAATAGCTTTGTCCGAGAGATCTATTTCCAACTTGTCTTTAACCAGGCGCACGCTGGCGCCGCCTTCGATTTCACTGGAGGGAATCAACTCAACGCCCTCGCGCAGCATCTCACTCGATAAGCCAAGAATGGTTTGTTTGGTACGATCTCTTAGTTGCTCGTTTGGCTGACCGGTGAGTATCGATTCAGAGATAAGTATCTCGATTTCCTTATCGCCAATCAGCTCTTTTTGGGCGTGATCCGCTAACACCAAGACAATGGATTTAATAAATTGTTCGTCGCGCGTCGCTGATGTCACCAGTTTCTGCACAAACACTTCAAACGCCGAAGAAATCCCGGATTTGAGTTGTAATACCGTATCGCGCGCCGATAATTTCAGCGCTTCCAACGCGGCGGCACGGTTAGACTCAATTTCGATGAGGGCATTTTCGCGCAGCTTTGCAACTTCCTGCTTGGCATCGGCCAGCATTTTTGCCGACTTGGCTTCAGCGTCCCGTATGATCTTGTTTGCTTTCTCAGTGGCCGCCAATACGCCCTGATCGCGAATACGATCAACCAGATCCTGAACGCCGGCGCCGGTTTTACTTGCTTCTTGTTCTGTCATGATGATGATCTCGTCTGGGTTATTTCGGAATGTCGGCCGCCAGCACCAGCGCAAAGACGAAAGCGAAGACCGCGAAGCCTTCAATCAGCGCCGCGGGGGCAATAGAAATACCAAAAACTTCCTGCTTACTTTTTGATGCATTAATTGATGCGGTACAAGCATCGCCCTGAGCAATAGCGCAATACAACAGCGCCAATCCGGTCAGGACACCCAAACCAAAAATTCCCGGAGAGTTTTCAAGGGTCAATTCCCGACGCAGAGACATGGTGACGACGATGCCATAAATGGTAATAGAGGACGGCAATGCAGCAACGCCAATAAAACGCCCATAACCGCTTTCAACTTCCAATAAAGCCCCACATGCCGCACTGCCGGCTCGCATGCAGCCTACAGAACTGCCTATCGCCGCCAGTCCTAAAGGGGCGTAAAGCCCAAGCCAGCCAAGTCCTAAAATTAACGGTTCCATAAATTATCCTCTGATTGTTTAAATGGTTTGTAGAGGGTTCCCTCTTCTTTGAGGCCCCAGTTGAAAAACTCGATCACATTCAGCCGTAGTCCGTGAATGACGCCGCTGCTAATGCCGAGTATTAAATTAAGCCCGTGTCCGAGCACCAGGATCAGCAGCGCGAAGATCAAGCCGACTCCTGGGAATCCCGCATAGATGTCAGCTGCCATGTTGTTTAATTCGATAGCCAATGACGCGCCGCCAAGACCCAACGCGAATAGGCGCAGATAACTCAAGACATCCCCTAACGCGCCGGACAGTTTGGTCAGTCCTTCTAAGCCATGAAGAAGTCGGGTGATGGGTTTGGTGCCGGGCGAGGTAAACCACACGATTAATAACGCACCGATCGACATTAAGGCGATGCCGAATTCTTGCAAACCAGACAGCACTATTGAGCCGCTAATAGCCAGTGCAACGCTGCCGAAAATTACTCCGATCCAGCCGATTGAAGGCAGTCTGTCTTGCCAATGCGGGTAGCGATAGGCGTTCATCACATTGGCAAGCACGATATGGAAAACACCGATGACAACGGAAATCATCATCATGCGGTTGGTGTCAGTTATCTCAAGAATATGGAGTTTTCCCAGTAAGGATTCATCGGGAGGCGTGACACCAAAATAACTGCCGAACAGGACGCCAACGCCTAGAGAGACAACCACCACCGACAAAAGTAACGGACGAAAACGGCGACCCGAGGATGAGCGCCCCATCTTGCTCCAGCCGAACATTAACCCAAGCCCCAAGAGAGCGCCATAACCGGCGTCAGCTATGATCATTGCAAAAAAGAGCGTAAAGGAAATAAAAACCACGCCAGAGGGATCCCAAGTTTGATAACCCGGTGTCATGTAAAAAGTGACCAAATCCTCACCGGCGCTAAGCCAGGATGGATTACGCATCAGGGTAGGCGGGTTGTCTTCTTGGTCGGGAGCGGCTGAGGCAAAGTAAAATGCCTGCTTTTTCGAGTAATCATCAAGTGCCGACAAGCTATCAATCGGTGCCCAGCCCTGCAAAGCAAAAGCAGAATCGTTACTATAAACTTGCGTCGCAGCGCCCTTACAAACCGCTATATCTTCAAGTCGATTAAGACCGTCACGAAATAAATCATGCCAGCGGGTTAAATAAGCCCGTTCTGCTTGAGCGTCTTCTATGGCTAATTCTACAAAATTGAGCCGAGCCTCTAGTTCATTCCTAGGCTTGCTACCAAAGTGAATGCGCGGAACAGGCATACCCGAAGGTTCTTCTTTGTCTACCACGATGACGTAACAAGCCTTGTTGTCGCGCTGGATAATTTCCCAAACCCGCTCGGATGCCTGGATTTTTGCTAACTCTTTATGTGGAACCACGTAGAACCACAGCCGCAGGTTGCCCATCTCCTGCAACGATGGCAATACGAAGTCGCCCCACGGACGTATGTCCTGGATGCGTTTGATTAAAAAGTCACGCTCATCGGTCAGGTCATGTAAGCGCTTCCGGACTTCCAGAATTTGTTGTTCAACTTCAACGGCATTAAATTGCTCTTTATCCAGCACCTGCAGTCTGCGCTGCGGATAGGTGTGCAGAAACTTCAATGCGTCGCGCGCTCCGGCGCTGACTGCAGAATCTGCAACTGTTGCGCTCTCTGACGACAATGGAATAATTTGCAGACAGCCCATTTTCTGCAGGTCAGCCAATAAGCGATCGCGGTCAGCGGTCATGCCGATAAAAGTCACTTTGTGCATGCTGATAATGCTCATAACACGTCCTCTGTTTCAGCTTCACGTTGTTGTTGCTGTTTTTGTTTGGCAAGTTTTGAAGTCACCACGTTGGCTCGTTCAGCATCGCCAAGGAAAATGCGTATTTTTTGAATATTCTGTTTAGCGGTAGGAATCAGGATTTTTTCGAACAGATTCACCCGTTGAGTAATGCGCCGCACCGCAATCTTGAGAGTGTTGAGGCGTTCACCGGCAATCTCAGCACGCAGCCGCTGCTCGGTAGCGTCTTTTAAACGTTGCACCAAGGTGTCAACCCAGGGCGGGGTGGCAAGCAGGGAATAGCCAGCGACATCACACTCGAGGCTGTCCAGAAAAGGTAATTTCACACCGACGACATTTTGTTCGATGACTTTATAGCTTGTTAATTTAACAAGTCCGCCGAGACGAAATTCTTTGTCGGCAAGCATCGGCAGCTCTTCGCCGATGCGGGTTTCCAGGGTGTCTATGGCAGACTGGGCCGCGGTGTATTCTTCCTGAGCATTTTTTACTTCCATCGTCAATTGCCGACGCTTCAGATCAAGCGAGGGCAATAAACGTTGGTACAGTTTCAACTGTTCCAGCTGTTCGTGTAAGGCATGTTTGCTAAGTTTTAGCTTGGCCATGACGATTTATGCGACTTCATCCAATGAGGGATCCAAAGATTCATTTTCTTCGTTCAAACTCAGCTCCGCTTTGGGGAAATATTTATCGATCAGGTTTTGCTTCATCAGCAATTCCTTGGGCTCAAAGCATTCAGACAGCGTTAGCCAGCAAAGATCCAATGCCTCGATAACCGGCATTGACACGCCAATTTCCATAAAGCGCTCACGGAACAAATGACCAAATTTGAGCAATTTGTCGTCGAAAGCTGACAGTTCAAAGGCCATGGCCTGCTTTTTTTGCGCTTCCACCGCGCCGGAATAAAAGCGGATCATGGTATTCATAATCTGGCTGTGATCTTCGCGGGTGGCTTTGCCAACGACATGCTGTTTTAGTCTTGAAAGCGAACCGAAGGGATCGATAAAGCCATTGTGCAGATAGAACTGGCCTTCGGTGATGTAGCCGGTATTGTCCGGCACCGGATGGGTCACATCATCGCCGGGCATGGTGGTTACGCTCAGGATAGTTACCGAACCAGCACCCTTGAAATCACAGGCTTTTTCATAGCGTGAGGCAAGTTGCGTGTAAAGGTCGCCCATGTAGCCACGCACAGCGGGAATACGTTCCTGCGCGACGCCCAGTTCTTTCATTGCATCGGCATAGGCGGTCATGTCAGTAAGCAATACCAACACGCGCTTGTTGTCTTCAACCGCCATTTTTTCGGCAACGGCCAACGCCATGTCAGGAACCAACAGCCGTTCAACCAGCGGATCAGAAGCTTGATTGACGAACATCACGGTGCGATGAAAAACACCGTGCTCCTCAAAAGCAGTGCGAAAGAAATGATAGTCATCGAAAATTAGGCCCATACCGCCAAACACAACCACGTCGGCGTTGGCCTGAAAACCGATGCGTGCCAGCAATTGGTTAAAAGGTTCGCCCGCAACGGAAAAGATAGGGATTTTCTGGCTTTCCACCAGGCAGTTGAACAGATCGATCATAGGCACTTTGGTTTCGATCATCCGCGACGGCATGACCCGCATGACTGGATTTACCGTCGGGCCGGCCACTGAAATGCGCGGATCGGTCGGCAACTCGGGGCCGCCATCAATAGATTCGCCGGAGCCCCGGAAGATTCTGCCGAGAATGTTATCGGAATAGATGACATCAAGAGAGCGACCGAGGAAATTTACTTTTGCATCGGTAGATAGCCCTTTACCCCCGGAGAATACTTGCAGGCTGACGACGTCCCGATCAAGATCGACCACCTTGGCTAGTGAACGCTCGCCGTCAGTGTTTTCAACCATGGCAAGATCACCAAAAGCAACGCCTTCAGCCTGCACACGTATCAAATCACCGACGATTTCCAGCAGCCGCGTATGGCGCACTAAATTTTGCAGAACGTTCATTGTTTACTCTCCTTGTTCTAGCGGGGAAATAATCAGTTTTACAATTTGAACCGACTGCTTATCAATTGCTATACGTATAAATACTTACAGCAAAAACGTTGGTATTTAAGGGATGAATTAAGTAATTGATATGTTTGGATTTAGGAAAATGACGGGCGTGTGATTATGTTTGGCAGGTTTTAAAAATGTTTGATTTTTATGCGGCTCAGGGACTGAGTTTGTAAGCGTGCCGGGTTTTTCGAGGTTCCCAACGGGTTTAGCTAGGGCCGTTTTGTTGAGCAGTTTTTAGGGAATATCTAAAAATTGCACTTCGACAAGCTCAGTTCGAACGGTATCTTATTAAATCAATTACTTATCCGTTCGTGCTGAGCCTGTTGAAGCATGAATAGATAATTTTTAAAGGTTCCCTTTAGAGGTTCTTGAAGTTCAATTTTTGTCATCATTCTGTCATTTGCGCAGCTTAAATTAAGAACAGACGGTGCCTCGGCACTCTTTGAGATATTCCTAATGAATTATCGAACCATCTGGATTTCTGATTTACACCTGGGTTCTACCCAATGCCAGGCCGATGTTTTACTGGATTTTCTAAAACATAACGACAGCGAAAAGCTTTACCTGGTAGGCGACATTATCGATTTTTGGTCGCTTTCCAAGAAAATGTATTGGCCTAGAGATCACAATACAGTGATTCAAAAAGTCTTGCGCAAGGCCAGGCATGGCACCCAAGTGATTTATATACCCGGCAATCATGACGAAAATGTTAGGGAATACGACCAGTATGTTTTTGGTGATATTACTGTCAAAAATTCAGATGTGCATACCACCTTCGGGGGCAAGCAATTTCTGGTGGTTCATGGTGATGAATATGACACCATTGCCAAATGCCATCGGTGGATTGCCAAACTAGGCAGCGAGGGTTATGACTTTTTAATCTGGATCAATCGTTTCCTGCGGGTGATCAGGCGTTGGTTGGGATGGCAGTCAAATTTCTCGTTAGCTGCCTTTGTTAAATTCAAAGTTAAAAATGTGGTGCAGTTTATTTCCGATTACGAAGTGAGTATCGTCAGCACGCTGCAAGATCAAGGTCTGGATGGTGTTATTTGCGGCCATATACACCACGCGGAAATTAAAGACATTGGTGGCTTTTTATACGTTAATACCGGGGATTTCGTGGAAAGCTGCACAGCAATCGTGGAGCATTTCGATGGGACGTTAGAACTCGTGAAGTGGCATAAAACGGAGTCGGTCGAGGATCATAATCTAGCGCCAATCAATTCAACAGATATGCCTGACTATTCAACGTCGTTCGGTAATGCCGAGTGATCTCCTGAAAATCGTGGAGGCGACACCTTTCATCGCTTCCAGGATAGTTCGCTGGGTTTTAGTGACTGATGTTGCGCAGAAGCGGTTTGTCCCCCGTTATTCCGCCCCGAGCATCGCAGCTTTTGGTGAAATAGGCCCGCAAGGGGAGCGGCAGGGAGGCCGCTCGTTTTCGCAGGGCCAGGGATGGCCCTTCGAAAACCCTCGCCAAAAGCGAGAAGCGCAGGAAATTGGCGGAATCCGGGTCGCCTTTTCTTTGGATACTTTCTTTTGGCGAAGCAAAAGAAAGTATCTCGCCTGTCGGTGCGAGAACCGGCATTAAAATAAACTGTCGCGATAGCGACACCAGCGATTCTTGAGTATCAATAAAGGTCATTTCTTTTGGATTGCGTAACATCAGTGACTTATTTCCTGGGTGAGAAGTGTTTAATTTTTTCTCAATTGCTCCCTGATCGGTAGCTGCCGGATGCGTTGACCGGTCGCTGCAAAAATCGCGTTGCATAGTGCCGGTGCGATGGGCGGTACAGCCGGTTCGCCCACGCCGCCGAGCGGTGTGTCGAACTCGGTCGCAGGCAGCAGATGCACTCGGATTTCGTGAGGGGCATCATCCATACGGGTCAGCTGGTATTGATGAAAATTATCCTGCACCACCGCGCCGTCTTTAAAACTTATTTCCCCAAGGGTTGCCAGACTTACCCCCATAATACAGGCGCCTTCAATCTGCGAACGGATACGTTCAGGATTAACCTGCGGTCCGCAATCCACGGCGACATCAATGCGGGGAATGCTCAAAATTCCGTCTTCGCTAACGGCCACTTCCACAACCACGGCAATATAAGTCACAAAGCTGTAATGCGCGGCAATGCCCAAGCCCCGGCCTTTAGGCAACGCACGTCCCCAGCCCGCTTTGTCTGCGACGGTTTCAGTGACACGGCGCAAACGCCCGGTATCGATAGGGTAAAGTTCAGGCGATTCGCCATGATTCCAGTTGTCGCCCAAGGTGCGTGGGTCGATGCGGCGCGGCGGACCAATTAATTCCAGTAAGAAATCTTTATGGTCGCGCCCTGCCGCAGCGGCTAATTCTGAGACAAACGATTGAATCGCGAAGGCGTGCGGAATATTAGATACTGACCGAAACCAGCCAATACGCGTATGGGCTTCGGCTTCCGGATTTTCGATGCGCAGGTTAGCAATGGCATAGGGCACATTGATGACGCCCATGCCCAATTCGACCGGCATCTGATGCTTGCTGTCTGGCCCGAATGTGGACGAGATAGTGGGTGCTACGGTTCTGTGCAACCAGGCAATCGGTTTGCCTTGATCGTCCAGTCCCGCTTCCAGCCGTTCGACTGACACCGTGTGAAAATAAGAATGATGCAAATCGTCTTCGCGCGTCCAGGTCACCTTAACCGGTTTGCCGTTCATGGCTTGTGACAACAGCGCCGCTTCAATCACATAGTCGGGTTTGGATTTGCGTCCGAAGCCGCCCCCCAGCAGCGTGACATGAACAGTGACTTTATCCGCTGACAGTTTTAGCCATTTCGCCACTTGATCGTGAGATAGCTGTGGCGCTTGAGTGCAAGCCCAGATTTCACAATGCCCTTTGACAATGCGAGCTGTTGCCGCCGGAGGTTCCATCGGGGCTTGAGCCAGATGTGGGGCGTAATATTCTGCTTCCACCCGTTTGGCAGCGTTTTTCAGTGCGGCTTCAACGTCGCCCTCATTGCGTACCACTTTGCCTGGCTTGCGCGCGGCGGCTTCAAGTTCGGTTTTGTAGATTATAGAATCGTAATTACCATGCGGGCCTTTGTTCCATTCGATCTTTAACGCCTTGCGCCCTTGAATGGCTGCCCAAGTGTTGCTGGCAATCACTGCGACGCCGCCCAGCGGATTAAATTCAGCCGGTGGCGGGCTGCTTGGGAGTTCGATTACCTTAATTACGCCCGGCACCTTAAGGGCAGCTTTGGCATCGTAACTTGCTACCTTGCCGCCGAACATCGGTGGGCGTGCAACCACGGCGTAAAGCATGTCTTTAAGCCGTGTGTCGATGCCGTATTGCCCAAGACCCCTGACAATATCTCGTCCATCATAAATCCCGACCTGGCCCTTGCCGATGTAACGAAAGTCAGCTGGAGTTTTTAAACGTAAGGATTCGCGAGCAGGTACCGGCAATTTTGCTGCCGCCTGAGCCAGCTCTCCGTAACCAAGCGTCCTGCCTGTGGCGGGATGGATAACACGATGCAGTTCAGCGTGGACTTCATGCACCGGTACTTGCCATTGTGCTGCCGCTGCCGATTCCAGCATTTGCCGTGCCGCAGCACCGACTCGACGCATCGGCATAAAAAAGTGGCGCATGCTGCGCGAGCCGTCGGTGTCTTGATTGCCGTAACGGACTTCGTCGCCCGGCGCTTGCTCGACTTTTACATGCAGCCAGTTGGCTTCGAGTTCGTCGGCCACCACCATCGGCAAACTGGTACGTACGCCTTGGCCCATTTCAGAACGATGGCAAATAATGGTGACCGTGCCGTCGTCAGCTATCGCAACAAATACCAGCGGATTGTCGACCCAGCCGTGCGGCATGGCATCAGCGCCATACTTATCTTTTGCAGTGGGTGCGGAAGTTTCGTCTGCCCAAGTCAGTGCAGGCAATCCGGCGGCAAGTACAAAGCCGCTGAGGGCAAAATCTTTAAGAAAACCGCGTCGGCTAATGTTGACGATGCTAACTTCATCATCTGCAGTCAATTCAGCATGATCGATAGACTTGTTCATGACTTAACCTCCTTTAAACAGGCAGCCTGTTTGATGGCGGCGCGGATACGTGGATAGGTGCCGCATCGGCAGATATTACCGCTCATGGCCTTATCAATATCGACATCAGAAGGACTGGGATTATGCTGGAGCAACGCCGTGGCCGCCATGATCTGACCGGACTGGCAATAACCGCATTGCGGCACGCCCAAGGCTAGCCAGGCGTCTTGAACTTTTTGCCCGATTGCATCTTGATCGATGGCTTCGATCGTTACGATGTTTTTGCCGACAACCGATGAAATGGGTGTTACACAAGCACGGGTGGGTTCGCCGTCGACGTGAACAGTGCAAGCCCCACACAAAGACATGCCGCAGCCGAATTTTGTTCCAGTTAAGCCTAAGTGATCGCGCAACGCCCAAAGCAGGGGAGTGTCCGTTGGTAAGTCGATTTGGCGGGGCTTGCCGTTGATGGTGAGCGTGGTCATTGGGTAACTCTCCCTTTAATTTAGGGCTAAAAGGCTCCGCGCCTTATTGAGACTTTGCGGCACGGCGTATTGGCTGGGATGTTACACGGGCTCTATCGTGTGGTAAAGGTAACGAGTAAGGTCGGCTTAGTAAGAGGCCGGAAATTTTAAAGCCTACTAAATCGTAACTATTCAGCGAGTTTCTTTGGAAGGCAGGAGCGATAACGCATTGCCGGGTGGGAGCGACGCCCTCGTCGCGATTTGAAGCCATCGGTCGCGACGTGGGCGTCGCTCCCACAAGACACTCCCGCTGGACACTTTCAC
>JAUYMX010000134.1 GCA_030699345.1 Methylococcaceae bacterium | reverse complement strand
GTTTTTCGATGGGTTCGATGTGCCGACATTTTGGGTAGTTGCTGCAACCGATAAATTTGCCGTAGCGACCGGTTTTGAGCACCAACGGCGATTCGCATTTGGGGCAGACGCGGCCTTCCACGACTTCAGGCTCATTGCTGGCAGCGCCATCGTCGTTGAGGTTACGGGTGTAGGAACACGTCGGGTAGTTGGTGCAGCCGATAAACCGGCCGTTTTTGCCTAGACGAATGGATAGAGGACTGCCGCAGTCGGGGCATTTTTCGTCGATGGCTTCATGCGTGACATCTTTACGCTGCACGCTTTCTTCTTTCTCATGGATCAGTGTGGTGAAAGGTTTCCAGAATTCGTGCATCAATGGAATCCAGTCTTTTTCACCGCGCGATACTGCATCGAGTTCGTCTTCAAGATTGGCAGTGAAATCGTAGTCGACGTATTTGGTGAAATGCTCGGTCAAGAATTTATTGACGATTCTGCCAACGTCGGTGGGATAGAAACGCTTGCTATCCAGAGTGACGTAATCGCGATTTTGCAATGTCGAAATAATCGATGCATAGGTCGAAGGTCGGCCAATGCCGTGTTCTTCCAAAGACTTTACCAAACTGGCTTCGCCGTATCGCGGCGGCGGTTCGGTAAAGTGTTGTATGGCGTTGATGTCGTTTAGTGCAACGGGGCGGCCTTCTTCTAAAGGCGGCAGGAAGCTTTCTTTATCGTCGCTTTCTTTGGTGTCGTCTTTACCTTCCAGATAAACAGCCATAAAGCCGGGTATCGCAATGGTCGATCCGGTAGCTCTGAATATATGCTGACCGTTGCCGCAGCTTAAATCAACGCCAACCAAGTTGAGTGTGGCGTGAATCATCTGGCAAGCCATGGTGCGCTTCCAGATCAGTTCATAAAGTTTGAACTGTTCGGCGCTCAGATAATTTTTAAGGTTGCTGGGTAAATGACGCGCAGAAGTCGGGCGTATCGCTTCGTGGGCTTCTTGGGCGTTTTTGGATTTGGTTTTAAAAACCCGAGGCTCTTTCGGAACGTTTTCAGGGCCATAGATTTCGGCAACCAGCGCGCGGATGTCATCGACAGCTTCAACCGACAGATTGACCGAGTCGGTACGCATGTAGGTAATCAAACCAGCCGTTTCGCCGCCGATGTCGATCCCTTCATAAAGCTGCTGGGCGACCATCATGGTGCGTTTGGTTGTAAAACCCAGTTTGCGCGAGGCTTCTTGTTGCAACGTCGAGGTAATGAAAGGCGCGGCAGGTTGACGCTTTTGTTGTTTCTTTTCGAGTTTGTCGACCAGCAACTGGCCGTCAGCGGCATCAAGTAGGGTTTGTTTGGTTTTTTCA
>JAUYMX010000548.1 GCA_030699345.1 Methylococcaceae bacterium | reverse complement strand
CAACAGCAATGACGACCCAAAGGATTATATTTTTCATCATGTCGTTCAATTTACACATCCTGGGCCTGAACGGCTCTCGGTTTAAAAAACTGCTTGAATTATATCAGGACTTAATAATCCTGACTGTTTTAATGGGAATTGAAAATATTATAAATTACATCAGTTCTTACTATGAAGGCAAAATGGATTATTTAAAGCCTTTTGCCAAAATATATACTTCATTGCTTCTTGGTCTTGACGCTTTTGGCTTTCTTATTACAGTTTTAACAAAATATTGCTGAACATTTTGAAAAAATAAGTCAAATCCATCACCCTGAAATAGTTTGACCAAAAATGATCCATCTTTTGATAATGTCGCTGTTGCCGTTTCCAGTGCTAATTCAGCCAAATATATTGCTCTGGGTTGATCAACGCCTTTATTTCCAGTCATATTTGGTGCCATGTCTGACATAACTAGATTAATACTGGCTCCATCAAGAATAAGCTTCAATTTATTTAAGACGTCCTCTTCGCGAAAATCACCCTGAATAAAATCAACACCTTCTATAGGCTCCATAGGTAAAATATCCAAAGCAATGATACGGTTTTTTTTTCCTAATAATTGCCGTGTACGTTGGGACCACCCACCAGGAGCAGCCCCTAAGTCGACTACATTCATGCCTGGTTTTATGATTTGATCTTTATCTTGAATTTCATTCAATTTAAAGACTGCCCGCGAACGATACCCTTGAGCCTGGGCCATTTTGACATATTCATCCTGAAAATGTTCTTGCATCCAGCGGTTACTGCTTTTACTTCGAGCCATTGCTATTTTAAATAGTGTAAAATTAACATTTTAAATCTTAGGAAAACGCGTGAAAGCTGCTGACAAAAAGAAACTTAAGGCCTTGGCTCATACATTAAATCCCATAGTAATGATTGGACAATCCGGGTATACCGCTGCAGTACTTTCAGAAATTGAAATTGCTCTTGATAATCATGAGCTTATAAAACTTCGAATTCGTGCTGAACGTGATGATCGCAAGCTTATTGCTGAAAAAATTTGTAGCGATACGAATGCCGAACTTATACAAACTATTGGTCAAATTTTGGTTATTTTCCGGAAAAATCTCAAAAAATAATGATCCGTAGGTGCAAGGAGCTCATACATTCTGCCTTGCACCTTATTTTAGTCAAACATATTTGATTGAGATAATTTCGTACTCAATGTTGCCACCAGGTGCTTTAACTGTCACCACGTCTTCAACTTCTTTACCTATCAATGCTCTGGCGATCGGCGAGCCTATTGAGATGCGTCCTTCTTTAATACTAGCCTCGTCTTCGCCGACAATCTGATACGTCACTACTTTGCCGGAATTAATATCTTCTATTTCTACAGTGGCGCCAAACACCACTTTGTTATTTGCATTAACTCTAGTAACGTCAATTATTTGAGCATTCGAAAGCTTGCCTTCAATTTCAGCAATCCTTCCTTCTGCAAAACTTTGTTGCTCTTTTGCAGCATGATATTCGGCATTTTCTTTTAAATCACCATGTGCTCGTGCAGTGGCGATAGAAGCAATAATTCGCGGACGTACAACAGATTTTAATTCTTCCAATTCTGCTCGTAATTTTTCCGCACCCGTTACGGTAAGAGGTACTTTAATCATTTATTCAACAACTCCAACTAATAACAATGTGATCTCAAGATTATGATCTTGCATCTTATTTGAGACTTTTGTGCAAATCATGCAGGCAATTGACATCGCCTGCATCCAACTCACCTAGTGCATAACATGCGGCTTTGGCTCCGGCCATTGTTGTGTAGTAAGTTACTCGGTGCTGCAGCGCTTCTCGGCGCATGGTAAATGAATCTGAAATGGCTTTTTTACCTTCGGATGTGTTAATAATGAGTTGGATTTGATCGTTTTTAATCATATCAACAGTATTGGGTCTCCCCTCGTTGACCTTGTAAACAATTTCACAGGGAAT
>JAUYMX010000545.1 GCA_030699345.1 Methylococcaceae bacterium | reverse complement strand
CCAACAGCAGTAATATCAAGCGGCTAGTCATGATGATGCTCTGCTTTTTCCACAATCAACTTGCGGAACATGCCGGTATCCATGTGGTACAGCAAATGACAATGAAACGCCCATTCGCCCTCGGCATCTGCAAGCACATCGACGGTGGCTGTTTGGCCGGGTTTAACGCTGATGACGTGCTTTTTCGGGTTGTACATGTCGTAGCCGTTATCCAGGTACTGCCACAGGCCGTGGATATGAATCGGATGATTCATCATGGTTTCGTTGACGTAATGAAAGCGAATACGCTCGCCGAATTTGACCCTAATCGGCTCAGCATCGGAATATTTAACATCGTCGAACGACCAGATATAGCGGTTCATATTGCCGGTGAGTCGTAAGGTGATTTCATGATCCGGCTGCCCCATTAAATGATGCTCCGGTTTGACTGATTTTAGAGCTTGATAACTTAGCACGGGGGAAGACGCTATCATCTGGTGCATCGGCATTTGATGTCCGGCATGAGGATCATTTTCCGAAGGTGTATGCCCTGCGTGACTGGTGTCCGGTTCAGCGGCTGGACTATTATGTCCGACATGCTGCTCTGAAGCGTCGGTAGCGGCGAGCTGACCATGTTGCTGATGTTCAGCATGACCGCCCATGTCTGCCATCGTTAATAAAGTCCGGGGGCTCATTGGCGGGGGCACTGCCTGCAAATCACTGCGTGGCGTCAGTGAAGCGTGGGCAAAACCACTGCGATCTATGGCTTCGGCAAAAATGCTGTAAGCCTGTTCGGTTTGCGGCTCGACTAACACGTCATAGGTTTCAGCCACTGCAATCCGAAATTCATCGACATCGACTGGCGCCACTTGCTGACCGTCGGCGGCGATTACCTGCATTTTTAAGCCGGGGATACGAATATCGAAATAACTCATCGCCGAGGCATTGATAAAACGTAAACGCAGTTTTTCACCTGGCTTAAATAAGTAGGTTTTATGCATTTTCGGCGTTTGGCCGTTGATCAGAAAATGATACGTTGCGCCGGTGACATCGGCCAGATCGGTCGGCTCCATGCGCATTTCACCCCAGGCCAAGCGGTCTGCGACGGTTTTCCAAAAGCCGAGATTTTGAATATCGGTAAAGAAATCGCCGACGGTGCGTTTCTGGAAGTTGTAATAATCACTCTGCTTTTTTAAACGGGCCAGGGTGCGATGTGGATCGGCTTCCGGCCAGTCGGACAACATCACCACATAATCGCGGTCGACCGGTTGCTGCTCATGTTTGGGAGCTATTACCAGCGCGCCGAACAAGCCTTCTTGCTCCTGCATGCCGGAATGGCCGTGATACCAGTAAGTACCGCTTTGTTTGACTGGAAATTGATAGGTAAAGGTTTGACCGGGTTCAATACCGTCAAAACTGATGCCGGGCACGCCATCCATTTGATAAGGCAGCACAATGCCGTGCCAGTGAATTGAGGTAGGCACTTTTAAGTGATTGGTGACATTTAATGTGACCAGTTCACCTTCCTGCCAATGCAAGGTGGGTGCGGGCAAGCCGTCATTACCGACGATGGCATGTTGTTCTTCACCAATCAGGTTGATGGATTTTTCAGACACCGCCAGCTGATAAGTGGCCGCAAGAACCGGTTGTCGGCTAAGAAATAAACTAAAGCCAACGATTACAAAACACGCAATACGCCATTGCCGATGATTGGTCATTTATCTCCTAAAAACTGGGGGTTACCATTTTAAATTGACTGCTGTGTTCAGAGAATATCAAAAGCATTCTGCAAATATCCAAGTTTTTTGATTTAAGAGGGTTAACTTTACCGCGACCAGTAATAATCAATTGTCTTGGTGAACAACCAAGCAGGTTGACTTTTTTAATGTGCGGGCATTAAATCAAATCACCGTAAATTCAAACTGATTTGTAATCATAAAAAATGACTGACTACACTTTAAGTACTGAATCCGTTTTTTCTTAAGGTCGTTCCCCATGCAAGCTAAGCAAACTATCACTATTGACGGCAACCAGGCCGCTGCCGGTATTGCCCATAAATTGAACGAAGTTATCGCCATTTACCCGATTACGCCATCGTCGGCGATGGGCGAATGGGCCGATGAGTGGTCATCGCGCGGTCAAGTAAACGTGTGGGGAACGGTACCTAAAGTTGTCGAGATGCAGAGCGAGGCCGGCGCCGCGGGTGCGATTCACGGCGCGTTGCAGGCCGGAACCTTGGCAACGACCTTTACCGCCTCGCAAGGTTTGTTGTTGATGCTGCCGAATATGTACAAAATCGCCGGTGAACTTAGTCCGACCGTGTTTCATATCGCGGCCCGCTCGTTGGCTTGTCAGGGCTTGTCGATTTTTGGTGATCACAGTGACGTGATGGCAGCGCGGATGACCGGCTTTGCGATGCTGTGTGCCAACTCGCCGCAGGAAGTGCAGGACTTCGCGCTGATCGCCCATGCGGTAGCGTTGCAAAGCCGGATTCCGTTTATGCACTTTTTCGACGGTTTCCGCACCTCGCATGAAGTGGCGAAAATCGTTAGTCTCGACGATTCGGTGATTCGCGCCATGATTGATGATGTTTGGGTGAGCGAGCATCGCGGCCGAGCCTTGACACCAGACCATCCGGTACTGCGCGGCACCGCGCAAAACCCGGATGTGTATTTTCAGGGCAGGGAGTCAGTCAATCCTTATTACGCCGCGCTGCCCGAAATCGCCCAGCAAGCCATGGATAGATTTGCTTCTTTGACTGGTCGGCAATATCGGCTGTTTGAGTACGTCGGTTCGCCGCAAGCCGAGCGGGTGATTGTGTTGATGGGTTCCGGCGCAGAAGCGGTGGAAGAGACGTTAGACTACCTGAATCGGCAGGGCGAAGCGGTCGGTTTACTGAAAGTACGACTATTTCGGCCGTTTGCGCCGGAACGATTGATAGCCGCGTTGCCTGCCAGTTGCCGAAAAATCGCCGTATTGGATCGCACCAAAGAGCCGGGTGCCGACGGTGAGCCTTTGTATAAAGACGTGTTGACGGCTTTGGCGCAAAATTTTAGCAACGGCGGCAAGTTTGCCGGTTTGCCGAAAGTGGTCGGCGGCCGTTACGGCTTGTCATCCAAAGAATTTACCCCCGGCATGATCAAGGCGGTTTACGACGAGTTAAAACGCGAGCAGCCTAAAAATCAATTTACGATTGGTATATACGACGACGTCAGTCACACCAGCCTGGACTGGGATGCCGAGTATCGCACCGACGCCCACGACCAAACCTTCCAAGCGATGTTTTACGGCTTGGGCAGTGACGGTACGGTCGGCGCTAATAAAAACACCATTAAGATCATCGGCGAAGAAACCGATTGGTATGCGCAGGGCTATTTTGTCTACGACTCGAAAAAGTCCGGGGCTATCACCGTCTCGCATCTGCGCTTCGGTCCCAAACCGATCCGAGCCACTTATTTGATCGCCGAAAATGACGCTAAATTCATCGGCTGCCATCAAACAGTATTCCTGGAACGCTACGATATGCTGGTCAATGCCGCAGACAATGCGGTGTTTTTGTTGAATAGCCCGGTGCCGGTCGATCAGGTTTGGGATACCTTGCCACATAAAATGCAAGAGCAAATACTGGCGAAAAAGATTCGCTTTTATTTGATCGACGGCAATGCGGTCGCCGAAAAAAGCGGCATGGGCAAACGCATAAACACTATCATGCAGACTTGTTTTTTTGCGATTTCCGGCGTGTTACCGCAAGATCAAGCGATAGCCGCGATCAAACACGCAGTGCAAAAAACCTACGGCAAGAAAGGCCAGCGCATTGTTGATTTAAACTTTAAGGCTATCGACGAAACCTTGGCCGGCTTACAGCAAGTGCCGCTGCCTAATCAGGCTGCCAGCCGCTTCGACATCGTTTCGCATATTGCAGACAGCGCGCCGGACTTTATCAAGCGCGTCACCGGTGAAATCATTGCCGGCCGCGGCGATTTACTGCCGGTCAGTGCGCTGCCTGTCGACGGTACCTATCCGACCGGCAGCGCAGCTTACGAGAAACGTAATCTGGCGTTGGAAATTCCGGTTTGGGAAACCGATTTGTGTACCCAGTGCGGCAAATGCCCGATGGTATGTCCGCATGCAGCGATCCGCAGCAAAATCGTGGCAAGCGATACCTTAAGCGATGCACCGGCAACCTTTAAACATGCGGCGATGCTGGGCAAGGATTTCCCGGTCGGCTTGTCGATCAGTTATCAAGTGGCGCCTGAGGATTGTACCGGTTGCGGTTTGTGTGTGGATATTTGCCCGATTCGTGACAAGTCCAACGCCAGTCGCAAGGCTCTGAATATGAAGCCGCAAGCGCCGCTGCGGGAGCCGGAAAGCCAAAACTGGGATTATTTTTTATCGCTGCCCGAATACGACCGCCGCCAGTTGAAAACCAATACCATTAAAGGTGCGATGGTGCTGCAGCCATTATTCGAATTTTCCGGCGCTTGCGTCGGTTGCGGCGAAACACCGTATGTAAAATTGGCTTCGCAATTATTCGGCGACCGAATGATCGTTGCCAACGCCACCGGTTGTTCGTCGATTTACGGCGGCAATTTACCCACTACGCCGTGGACCAAAAACGCCGAGGGCCGCGGCCCGGCCTGGAATAATTCCTTATTCGAAGATAACGCCGAGTTTGGCTTGGGAATGCGTGTTGCTATCGATAAGCAAGCCGAGCACGCCTCCGAGTTGTTAGTTTCGTTACGCGAGACTTTGGGTGGCGAACTGGTCGATGCAATCTTGCAAGCCGATCAATCCGACGAAGCCGGTATCTACGAGCAACGCCAGCGCGTCGTTGAATTAAAACAGCGCTTGGAATCTTTGAGCCAGCCGGCCGCGCAAGCCTTGCGGCCGCTTGCCGATTACCTGTGCAAGAAAAGCGTTTGGATCATCGGCGGCGACGGCTGGGCTTACGACATCGGTTATGGTGGTTTGGATCATGTGCTGGCCAGCGGTCGCAACGTCAATATCTTGGTATTGGATACTGAAGTGTATTCCAACACCGGTGGACAGACGTCTAAGTCCACGCCGTTGGGTGCTGTGGCTAAGTTCTCGGCTGGCGGCAAGGCTACCGCCAAAAAGGATTTGGCGCTGCTGGCGATGGATTACAACAATGTTTACGTCGCTCATGTCGCCTATGCCGGTAAGGATACGCAAACGCTTAGCGCCTTTTTGGAAGCCGAGGCCCACGATGGCCCGTCCATTATCATCGCTTATGCGCCGTGTATCGCCCATGGTGTGGATTTGTCCAACAACCATCGTCAGCAAAATCTGGCGGTAAAAAGCGGGCATTGGCCGCTGTTTCGCTTTGATCCGGGCAAGATCGCGCAGGGCAAAAATCCAATGCACCTGGATTCTGCTGAACCCTCAATTCCTTTACGCGATTTCGTGATGAGTGAAACTCGTTTCAGCATGCTATGGCAAAGTCATCCGGAACAGGCGGAGGCGTTCTTAAAGCAGGCCCAGCAGGATGTAAAAAACCGTTACCGGTACTATCAACAATTGGCGGCGCTGGAATGGAGTGATGCCACTAGCGTGGCGGCGACCAAGGCCCAACTAAAAACCGATCTTGCTCAGGAGAGCCAACATGGTTGATTTAACAACAAATTATTTGGGGCTGAAACTGGCTAATCCCTTAGTGCCGTCGTCATCGCCTTTAAGTAAAGATTTGGATAGCGCCCGTCGACTTGAAGATGCCGGGGCCTCGGCCATTGTCATGTCTTCGCTGTTTGAAGAAAAAATCGAGGCTGAGCAACAGCAGATGGAACGGTTTTTTTACGGGCAGGGCATCGGTTATGGTGAGGCTGATTCTTTTCATCCGGTACCGGAGCATATTTTGACTTATCAGGAAC
>JAUYMX010000519.1 GCA_030699345.1 Methylococcaceae bacterium | reverse complement strand
TTTATGAAATGGGAAACACCAAGCTACACTGACCTGCGTTTCGGTTTTGAAGTAACAATGTACATCTATAACCGTTAATTTCTGCGGTCAAGATTAAGAAAAGGGGCTGTCAAAGGCCCCTTTTTTTTGCCGGAAAAAAATTATTCCCTTATCATTCCGCAACCCATTCTTTCGGAATAACTAAATGAAAATTAGAGTACTCGGTTCAGGCGCAGGTGGCGGCTTTCCTCAATGGAACTGCAATTGCCATAATTGCCATCGCATACGGCACGGTGAAATGCGCGGTACAGCCCGCACCCAATCATCAATTGCTGTCAGTACCGATAATAAAAATTGGCTGCTGTTTAATACCTCCCCAGATATTCGCGCGCAACTGGAAGCCTTTCCGGCTATCCAGCCTAAAGACGGCATTCGCGACACCGGCATTAAAGCCATCATGCTCATCGACAGCCAGATTGATCACACTACCGGTTTGTTGATGTTACGCGAAGGCAAACCGCTGGATATTTACTGCACAGAAATGGTGAGACAGGACCTGACCACGGGCTTCCCGTTGTTTAATATGCTCAAGGACTATTGCACGATCAACCACCACCCTGTTCCGGTTGACGGCAGTAGCTTTACTATCCCAGCCATCGATGATTTACGCTTTTATACTCAAGCGTTAAAAAGCAAAGCGCCACCCTATTCGCCGCATCGCCATGATCCTCATGAAGGCGACAACATCGGCGTCATCATCGAGCAAATTTCCACCGGCAAAAAAGTGTTTTATTCACCCGGCCTGGGTGAAATAGAACCGCATGTTATGGCCGCCATGCATGACGTTGATTGCTTATTGGTCGACGGCACTTTTTGGACCGATGACGAAATGGTCACCATGGGTATCAGCCAAAAAAGAGCGCGTGAAATAGGCCATTTGCCGCAATCGGGCGAAGGCGGCATGATTGAAGTATTAAACGGTATGCCCAAAGCCCGCAAGATATTGATTCACATCAACAACACCAACCCGATTCTGGACGATGATTCCGAGCAGCGCAAAATACTCGACGCTGCCGGTATTGAAGTCGCTTACGACGGTTTAGAAATTGATTTGTAAAGGACATTCCATGAGCACACCTGACAACACCCCTTGGACAAAAGAAGAATTTGAAGCTGCATTGCGCGGCATGGAAAAGTATTACCACATTCATCATCCTTACCATACGCTGATGAATGAAGGAAAACTCACCAAAGAACAAATCCAAGGTTGGGTCGCTAATCGCTTTTATTATCAGGTGTGCATTCCTATCAAGGATGCCAATATTTTAGCCAACTGCCCGGATCGTGAAACTCGTGCTAAGTGGATTCAGCGCATCCTGGACCACGACGGACATCCTGGCGACCCCGGCGGCATTGAGGCCTGGATACAGCTGGGTATTGCAGTCGGCTTAACCCGTGAGGACATTACCTCATTAAAATTTGTATTGCCGGGAGTACGCTTTGCGGTCGACGCCTACGTTAATTTTGCCCGCCGCGCCGAATGGCATGAAGCGGCCAGCTCATCATTGACTGAACTGTTTGCCCCCAAAATTCATCAACAACGCCTGGATAACTGGCCGGAACATTATCCCTGGGTCGATAAAGAAGGTTATAGCTATTTCCGTAAACGCCTGACCGAAGCACGTCGTGATGTTGAGCACGGTTTGGCGATTACCCTGGATTGGTACCTTACCCGCGAACAACAAGATCGCATGGTACAAATTCTTAAATTCAAACTGGATGTCCTGTGGACCATGGCGGACGCGATGTATTTAGCTTACATCGTCAATCAACCGCCTTATTTTAATATTGAGAAATAGTGGCTGATGGCTAGTGTAACAACTCAGTCGTAGATATCTGGTCAAGTGCTTACAATAGATCGGATAAAACAAGCCGCTCAAAATAACAACTATCGCTATTCAAAACATGGTGACCAAGAGCGGCAAAACGACAATTTAAGTTTGATCGAAGAGAAGCAAGCTTTGCTTAATGGCATTGTTATCGAACACTATGCTGACACTGGACGAGGAATTAGTTGTTTGGTTGCCGGATTCACCGAAAACGGCATTCCGATACATGTAGTGTGTGGAACGATGGGAGAAACATTGGTGATCATTACCGTTTACATTCCGATGCCACCCAAGTTTAAAAACCCTTTCGAGAGAGGTAATTGATATGTCAGAACAATGCGTATTTTGTGGACACAAACACCTTATCGACAAAAACACACGCTACATTTACCAAAAGGATC
>JAUYMX010000515.1 GCA_030699345.1 Methylococcaceae bacterium | reverse complement strand
TCTGCAGAACGCTAAAATCACCGACTTTACCCCGGTCGGCAAATCCTGGTCGATGGCCTCGACACTTAGCATGCCGCTGTTCAACTGGGGCAGCATCCAGGCCAATATCGACAGCAAACAAGCCCAGCATGACGAAGCATTGCTGGCATATCGCTCCGCCGTATTAACCGCGTTTAAAGAAGTTGAAGATGCGCTGGTGTCTTACTCGCAACAACAAAACAAGAACAAGTCGTTACAGCAATCGGTGACAGCCAGCCAGCTTGCGGTAACGTTGTCGAAGGAACGCTACGGCAAAGGCTTGACGAGTTTTCTGGATGTGTTGCTCGCCGAGCGGACCTTATTTCAAGCACAACGCGAACTGGTTGAAAGCGATGCCGGAATTTCTACGCAACTGGTGGCGCTGTATAAGGCCTTGGGTGGCGGCTGGCAAATTGCGGGGCAATAACAGGATTGAAAGCCAAATGTTAAATATCCATAAACAGCATCGGAATACCGTAAGTTAAAACAAAATAGCTTATGGCCATAATAACGCTATGGCTTGTTTTGAACGAAAACATCTGTCGTAAAATATAACTGATGATGGATATGTACCAAACAACCAGAAAAACGCCGATAGCAATAGATATTTCTTCCGAGTCCTCTACATGCTTCATCACCATCCAAAAATATAGAGCTTCGGTGATGGTGGCCAGCGTCATGATAAAGTTTTCGCAGACAAAAATTGCCGTGAACAACTGATTAAAATTGCCCCATTTTTTGATGACCAACAATAATGTGGCGACAGATGAAAAGGCCATGATGGTTCTTAAAGAGACTTCAATAGTGCCATCGGCAGGATCAGCGATCAGACCTTCAACAATAATCCCTGAAATAAGATAGAACGCCACCGTTTTCCACATAAACGATTTTGTGGGGGTTATATCAGCAGGGTTATTTCTAAACCAGCAAAGGCCAAGGTATTTGAGTAATAAATTCATGATGCGAAGGTTTTTATAAGAAACGGTCAATTTTTAAGACATTATAACCGCTGGCAAAGAATCAAGTGAGCAGCCACTGGTTGCCATGGTCGTTATTTTTATAGCAAGGCTGTTGGACATATTGAAAAACCTGGCGCTTCGACAGGCTCAGCGCGAACGGTGTCTTAAAAAATCAAGGAGTTCTGTTCCTGGTGAGCCTCCTTTCGGCGGCATGACGTTACCAAGAAACAGACGCTGTTTGAGGCGATTTTTAATTTTATTGCCCGCTCGTAAATAGTTGATTTTTTAAGCATAAAAAGCTGTTTCTTGAGAGATTTAGGCAAGCTGTAGGTGCGAATTCATTCGCACTATGCGGATAAATCCGCACCTACCCGGTCTTGCCTAGTCGTTAAAATAGGGCACCTCGAAAAACCCTGCACTTCGATAAACTCAGTACCCACAGGGCATAAATGCGAACGGTGTTTTAAAAATCAAGGAGTTCCGTTCGTGGTGAGCAAAGCAAGCCCCCTTTCGGCGGCATGGTGTTACCAAGAAACAGACGCTGTTTGAGGCGATTTTTAAATTTGTTGCCCGTTTGTAAATAGTTGATTTTATAAACATAAAAAAGCTGTTTTTTGAGAGGCTGTAGGTGCGAATTCATTCGCACTATGCGGATAAATCCGCACCTACCCGGTCTTGCCTAGTCGTCAAAAATAGGCAACCTCGATAAACTCAGCACTCACAGGGCATAAATACGAACGGTGTCTTAAAAATCAAGGAGTTCCGTTCGTGGTGAGATTTAGGCAAGCTGTAGGTGCGAATTCATTCGCACGATGCGGATAAATCCGCACCTACTGCTTGCCT
>JAUYMX010000507.1 GCA_030699345.1 Methylococcaceae bacterium | reverse complement strand
TGTTGTACGTGACTGGTTTGATTCGCTGGCTGCAAAAGCGGCGGGCAAAGCGATCTGTAAAGTTACCCGGCTGACACAATCACAACCTATAGCGCCTACTAACGCGTATAGAGAAAGTATTGGTTTGAAATGTTATTCCTTCAATCTGTAACAATGTAGTAAAGGGGCGACCCTGTATCTCAAAAACTGAAGTGCTTCCTCTCGCGATGCTTCATTTTTTTTCGAAACAAAGTTCAAACAAATTACCTCGTTTTTAAGATCGATTATCATAAAAAGCATTAGTATTTTCTAATGTTTGATGTGTAGTTGTATTCATGTGTTTCCTCAACAAATCCAATTAACTTTCTGATTAAAAATGGTATTTATTTTTCCTTAATATCTTTGGGTTAATTGATCCTTGCTCACACTGTAAGTCATTGTGAAAAAAGAAAGAATCTAAATTAAATCATTCTTGACTAAGCACAAGCAGGAATCTATAGTGCAGTCGAGTGGTAAAAAGTGGTGAGAAGTGGTTTTTTTTTGTGGCGCATGAGGTAGGTTTTGTTTCGAGGCATTAGTTCAATCAATTTAGACGTTAAAAGTCGACTTGCTATTCCAACTCGGTATAGAGAGGAATTACAGGAGTGCTGTGACGGACAAATGGTGTTGACTGTTGCGGTTGATGAGCGTTGCGCGGGCGAAAATGGTTGTCTGTGGCTTTATCCCCTGCCTGAATGGGAGAAGTTAGAGCAAACGATCAGTAAGTTACCCACCTTGAATAAGATGGCTGGCCAATTAAGACGATTCCTTATTGGCAATGCGACGGAATGTGAGTTGGATAGCCAAGGACGATTGTTGTTGCCGGAAAAATTACGCAAATTCGCCGGTATCGATAAAAAAATTGTTTTGATTGGGCAGCTCAATAAGTTCGAATTATGGAATGAAGACGCATGGGCGACCAAAGAAGCTGAGTGGATGACTGGTGAAGATAATGAAGGATTGGAAGAGTTAGGCTCTTTATCATTTTAAGACGGGGAGATTGGAAGGTGGAACATGTGCCAGTTATGCTCTCTGAAGTATTGCAGCAGTTAGCTCTTAAAAAAAACGGTATTTATCTTGATGGAACGTTTGGGCGGGGCGGTCACAGTCGAGAAATTTTGAATCAGCTGGGTCCGGAAGGCAGATTGCTGGCTTTCGACAGAGATATTGACGCTATAAATTCTGACTACGCGCAAGCGATAGGGGAGGATCCGCGTTTCCAGTTAAAACACAATTGGTTTTCAAAGTTAGAAGAATTTGTAGCCTCCCAAGGTTTGTCAGGAAAAATTGACGGTATTTTGCTAGATCTTGGCGTTTCATCTCCTCAGCTTGATAACCCGGAACGCGGCTTTAGCTTTTTACGGGATGGCTTGTTAGATATGCGAATGGATACGCAAGCAGGTGTTTCGGCGGCCGAGTGGCTGGCGAATGTTGATGAGGCCACGCTTGTGAAAGTTTTGTTTGAGTA
>JAUYMX010000497.1 GCA_030699345.1 Methylococcaceae bacterium | reverse complement strand
CTCTTACAAAGCTTTATTTTGTTAGCCGTGGGGCGCTGGATAATGGCAAGGCAAGCACTATGAGTTCACCAATTATTCAATGTAAACAGCTTAATCACGTTTACTCGGGCAACTTCGCGCTTAACAATGTCAATTTTGAATTGGCCGCGGGTGAACCGATTGGCTTGGTCGGCCCCAATGGTGCCGGAAAAACCACCTTGCTCGGTATCTTGTCGGGTTTTTTGCACCCCACGTCGGGCACTGTCAGGTTATTCGATCACCCACCTGGTGCGAAGCAGCTCATCGGCAAAGTCTCGGCACTCCCGCAAGACGCAAGACTTGACCCAAGCTTTACTATTGCTGAGCAACTGGTTTTTTATGGCCGTTTACAGGGGCTGACTAAACCACAGGCGATTTTGGAAGCGAGCAGGGTTTTAGAGGCTGTTTCACTAACACAAATCAGTCATGAAAAACCCGGCACACTGAGTCATGGCATGGCCAAACGGGTGGCGATTGCCCAAGCACTGATCGGTAAACCGTCACTGATATTACTCGATGAACCTACAGCCTGGCTTGATCCTGTCAATGTCAGAACTGTGCGGACCATCATCGCCGAGCAATCATCAGCAACCACCTTTATTATCAGCTCCCACGATTTGGCTGAACTTGATCGCCTGTGTCAGCGCATTTTATTGCTGGAAAAAGGCATTTTGCAGTCAGAAATACTTGGCCAAAACGAACAACAGGCCGCCACTCGTTTTATTACCCTGCAAATGGAAAACGCCCCAGCCGATGAAGTGATTACCCAATTCAAGACGATAGCAGGCGTGCTGCAGGTGACTAACCCGCAAAAAAATGAATTTATCGTGGAATATAACCCTGCTTTACAAATCCAAATGGATCTGCAGCTGATACAGTGCATCAACATGAATCACTGGCAATATCGGCAATTGAGCCACGGTAAGAGCTTGGAAGAAAAGCTGTTTTTTAGCGACTAACGGCGCTGGCTAAGACCCTTCTGCCTCCTTGTTTAATTTTGACATTATCCACTTATATCTAAGGCTTCTTATGTCCAACAAAAGTATCGTGGTGACCGACCCCATCTACGACTATATCCTTTCCGCCTCCCTTCGCGAACCGGAAGTGTTAAAGCTACTCCGTGAGGAAACGGCGCGCCATACTCACAGCAATATGCAAATCGCGCCGGAGCAAGGACAGTTTATGGCGCTGCTGGTTGAACTTATCGGGGCCAAGAAAATCCTCGAAGTCGGCGTATTCACCGGCTACAGTTCAACCAGCCTGGCTTTAGCTCTCCCGTCAGATGGTCACATTACAGCTTGCGACATCAGCGAGGAATTTACCGCTGTCGCTCGCCGCTACTGGGCCCAGGCCGGTGTCTCGGACAAGATCGACCTGCGGCTGGGCCCCGCACTTGACACCTTAGATAGCCTTATTGCCGAGGGGCGTTCCGGCAGCTTCGATCTAGCCTTCATCGACGCCGACAAGGCTAATTACGATGGCTATTACGAGCGGGCACTGGATCTTCTACGCGTCGGCGGTTTACTATTGGTGGACAACGTCCTTTGGAACGGCAAGGTAGTCGAGGACTCTGCTTTCGACGATGCCGATACCGCCGCAATCCGCGCCTTAAATGAAAAAATTCACGCGGATCCTCGCGTCACAATCAGTCTATTGCCGGTAGCAGATGGACTGACGTTGGCCTTAAAGCGATAAGGTGTTTTCCAGTATCTGTATGAGCATCAACTGACTAAGCCTACGTGTTTCAGTGGGCCGATTGTAAAAACCTAAGGAGCCAAGATGACGATTGCTGATCGCTGGCGTACCAGCTGGACCTGGAATCGATTGGGTAAAGCGCTGTTCAGTCCCAAGCCTGAGGGGCTGGATGCTAAATTAGAGCAAGTCAAACCGCACTTGCCGGTACCGGTGTTCTGGTTACTGGGTAAAACTCAGTCGGGAAAAACCTCGTTGATTCGGGCATTAACCGGCAGCGATACCGCGGAAATTGGTAACGGTTTTCAGCCTTGCACCAAAAGTTCACGTTTTTATGATTTTCCCTCGCGCAGTCATCCCATGCTCCGCTTTCTCGACACGCGAGGCATAGGCGAAGCGACTTATGATCCCAGTGAAGATTTAGCCTGGTGTACCGGGCAAGCGCATCTGTTGCTGGTGGTACTGCGCGCGCTGGATATGAATCAAGCCGAGGTGGTTGCGGCTGTGCAGGAAATTCATGCACAACATCCACACTGGCCAATCGTGGTGGTCCAAACCTCCCTTCATGAGGGTTATCCCACAACTGACGCAGAGCACATCCTGCCTTATCCTTATCAACAAACACCTTTCCCGGCTGCAGTACCGCATGCGCTGACTCAAGTATTACTGCATCAGCGCGATTGGTTCAAATCGCTCCCGGTGCAGTTTGTGCCGGTCGATTTCACCCAAGCTGAGGACGGCTACCATCCCGTCGACTATGGCCTGGACGCTTTATGGGAAAGTATCGAAACCGTTCTGCCAACTGGCGTAATCGGGCTATTACGTGGTTCGGAACAACATAAAGAACTGCTTGATTTTCATGCCCAGCACGCCCATCCGCATATTATCGGGTATGCGGTATTGAATGCCGGGGTTGGCGCCATTCCTTTGCCCGCAGTAGGTTTGCCGCTGGTGCTGGCTGTGCAGGCCAAACTGTTCCACAGTATTGCTTCGATCTACGGACTGGAATTGACTCGCAGGCTTTATGCCGAATTCACCACGCTGCTTGGGGCGGGCATCACTGCGGGACTGCTGGGGCGTGAGCTGCTCAAGCTGATACCCGTTTATGGATGGGCGGTGGCAGGCGTTTATTCCGGCGCGATGACTTTCGCGCTCGGTAAAGCTTTTTGCGTCTATTTATATGGCGTCAAACGGGGGGCTTTGCCTAATCATGCGACCTTACAAAAGGTGTATGACGAAGCCTTTGTCCACGCCCGGCAACTGCTCAAATCAAGGAGCGGCTAAGCAATGCCAATTCAACTCACACGCTTTGGCATATTCCTTGGCATGCTGTTTTTATTGCCTTGGTTGGCCTTGATCCTTCTGGGTGGACGTTGGCTGTGGGAACATGACTGGCTCTTCTATGGCGTTGGCGCAGTAACGGCATTTTTATTATTCTTATCCGGCCTACTGCGTTGGCGCAGTAAGCAGGCAAAAGCACTGGTTATCGAGCCACTGGTAAAAACTCCCAACCCAAATTGGCCGGATACCGCCCTTCCAGCCTGGGCGGCAATTGATGAGCTGGCGAAAAATTGGTCGGCTCGTAACGATCTATTTACTGACCAAAACAATTTGCTGAAATTGAGTAACGAAGTTTTGATCACCGTTGCCAAACAATTTCACGCTGATTCCAAACACCCTATCATGGAGTTTCCTTTACCTTATCTGCTCAAGCTGATCGTGCTGGTCTGTGAAGATATTCAACATGAGGTACTGGACAAAATCCCCGGCAGCCATGCCGTCAGTGTGGGCGATTTACTACGTTATAAACAATGGTACGACACACTGGCGACAGTGAAGCAAGCCGTTGATGTTGGCCATGCCCTGTTCAATTGGCCAAGTGCTGCATTGGGCAAGATACGTAGCTCGCTCTTGGGAAAGGGCCTGAATTTGGTGACGGATGAATTGCGCCAGCGGCTGGTGAATGCCTATATCCGCAAACTGGGTTATTACGCCATTCAACTCTATAGCGGCCAACTTACCCTGGAGGCAATAGCGCCGACCGACACTTTAACGCAATATGCACAGCAGAATAAAACCCAGGCCGAGCGGGACGCGAAATCGGTAGAACCGCTACGACTTCTTATTCTTGGGCAAGTCAGCGCAGGGAAATCCACGCTGATCAATGCCTTGTTTGGAGAAATAAAAAGCGCGGCTGGTCTATTGCCCACCACGCCAGAGATCACGCCTTATGTACTGGAACGCGATGGCCTGCAACAAGCCATTGTGCTGGACAGTCCCGGCTATGCGGGTTTGCAGCATGATGAAGTCCCGTTGGCCTTAAAACAGGAATGGGCCAAAGTGGATGTCATCCTGATGGTGTGCAATGCCGCTCAGGCCGCGCGGGAGGCCGATGCCCAACAACTGAATGCCATCCGCCGCTATTTTCAGGAAGAACGCAAAAACCAAGCCTTGCCGGTCATCCTTGTCGTCGCCACGCAAATTGACCGCTTGCGTCCTGTGCGAGAATGGCAGCCACCCTACAATATTCAAGCTCCCCAACGCCCAAAAGAACACTCAATCCGTCAGGCCTGTGCAGCCATCGCCGAGGATTTAACCTTACCGCTCGATCATATCGTGCCGGTTTGCATGGCGCCGGAACACAGCGCCTACAACATCGAAGAAGGGCTTATTCCGCTGATTCTCGAACAGCTCAACGAAGCTCAGCGGGTACGGTATTTACGCTGTTTACGGCACCAGCAAGACATCAGTTACTGGAAACACTGGAAACAACAAGCCATCCAGGCCGGGCAACTTATTCTTAAATTTGGGACAAAATTGTGAGACTAATATGCTTACAACTAACAGCACCAACAATCGGTTGAACTGGGCAGGCTCTATTTTAAGGAAACTTGAATGGTGATAGTCTTTTCACAACCAATACATAATTATTCCCGTGCCAATCCAATAATCCTGAATAAGCCCATGCCAATGAAAATTAATTGCCTGCTACACTCGCGTTCGATTTATTTATTCAGCACGCTGTTTTTTACGGCGTTGCCAGCCTATGTTAATGCCATGCCAAGCACGCATATTTCTGTGATTGTGTCCTTGGTCGACAACGAATCACAAGGCATCGTGCCGGTGCCTGCAAAAATTGGTAATGGCGATGACCCGCATAACAATCTCTATTGGGGCGCGGCTTATGGCGTGAAAACCTTTTTGAGCAAGGCGAATGGTTGGCGAAACTTGGGCTGTGAAAAGGATATTAATGACACCATCATGGAACGCTGCCAGTTTGCCTGGAAGGACAGCCTCACCGTTACCGCCGATGCTTATCGCGGCAGCCGGATTGACCAAGCGATGCTTGATTTTATGCAACAAGCCGCAACGCCGCCCAATGCAGCGATACGGGAAATGGTGGTATTCATTGGCCATGATGGTTTGATGGACGAACAAAACCAGCCAATCATAGAACGCTTCCCCAAACATGCCGGGCACGATAAACAAGCCGTTGTCCTGGCTTGCATGAGCGAGGAGTTTTTCTCAGAACATTTGCTTGCCGCAGGTGCAAAGCCGGTAGTCACCACTTATAGCTTTATGGCGCCGGAAGCCTATGTCTTGGAAGCGGTTGCACGGGGTTTTGCCAACCAGGCAAGTGAAGCGGAACTGCGCAGTTCCGCCAGCGCCGCTTACGCAAAATACCAGCGCATCTCCGCAAAAGCGGGAAAGTCGGTGTTTGGTGCAAATGCTCACACTAAGCCTCTCAGATTGAGCCTCCGATAAAATAAGTCCAAGCGCATAAGCTCTGCGGTTCGTCGTCACTCAAACTGGACTGCCGGTTGGGATATTTGGTTAAGTAAAATAGGTAACTATTCAGTCCCTTGATCGCGCCGTCATGCGTAGGCTGGATAAGCGCTAGCGCATCCGGCAAATGCGGTGGATGCGCGTTGCTTATCCCACCCTGCACAATAATCGCATAGCCTCAATCAGGTTAAAGACTGAATAGTTACTAAAATAGTTTGTTACTATTCATCAAATCCAATGCAGGGGCGAATGAGTTCACCCCTACGTCAGTAGGCTAGGTTACTTAACAGGCAACGAGTCTTCAATCGACGGAAGGTCTTAATTTCACCTTTATTGATATGAGCCCTACTTTGAAGAATATCTTACGCATCTCTTTTTTGATTTCGTTACTGCTGTGGCTTTGTGCGACCGATGTTTATAGTGATGAAAGTCAACTACTATCGTGCGGATCCTCCTCTTATAGCGGACTGAAGCAGCAACCGCCAAGGCGAGTACTGCTTATCCCCTTATTGAGTAAGGAACCGCTTACTACCGCGAGTCCAAGATGGTCGGAGCAGCCCGCTCGCACCCTGGCAGCCTTTTACCGAAACCGCTTCAATGCAGACGTCAAGCAGCTGCACGATATTTGGAGCTGGCTGGATTATTACCAGCAGGTCGAGCAAATAATGCAACAGCAGACTGCATTCGACCGGGTAATTTTCATCAGCCATGGCGGATTCGACGGCCCGATACTTACCAATGCTGTGTATTGGCACGACCTTCAGATTTCGGGAAATAAGGGCAAATTACTGCAGTTTTCCGAGGCACAACCGGGGCTGAAGAACGTTTTGTCCATCACCTACGACACCGAAAAAAACCCAATCTTCAGCGCCTATATGGCCTCGCACTGGCCCGAATTAGCGCCGATGAAACCGCCCGAAGTTAGACATCTGCTTAAAGGCTTGGAAAAACAGTTACAGCCGCTGGATACGGCCTGCTTTCAACGTTACTGCTCGGAGGATAGCCTGTCTACAAGCCACGGGGAGCTACGTGAAGCCCGACTTAATCTCTGCGAACTGACCTGTCGGGAACCGCTATTCGAGCAAAAAACCTCTGTTGAAATATCCCATAAACAGTTTTTTCATTTCACAGATACCCTGAGTTCGCTGACAGCGACGGATGGCCTAATCTTTTTCGGCGCCTGCAACCCCGGCAGCGAGGCTCCGGAAAAAACACTGGAAAGGACTGAAACTGAGTTTTTAATCAATTCGCCTATTGCTGGCGGGCCACACCAGAGTTACGTACATCTGGTAAGCGCAACAACCGGCCGTATCACCGCTGGTCCGATAGGAAACAGCAGCGCTGAGGACATTGTCAATCGAGTAATTTTGTTTGAGAGCGGTCGCCCTCAACGCAATTTATGCATCGTCACACCTGCGACGAAGTGATCATGTGGAAAACCGCGGCGTAAACACCGCGGTTTTGAATACTGAAACTACAGCACGCCCCGCTCAATTTCCTGCAGGTAAATAAACTCCGGCGCTTTTACGCCGGCCTGTTGCCTTATTGCCACCAACTCATCAGATTCGAAGAAGCGCCGGGCATTATCCAGCGAAGACCATGCCGAAAAATGGACGATGTTGTTGGCATCGTTGTCGTATCTCAATAGTTGGTAACTGATTTCCCCGGCGTTTTTCCTGATGTCTGCGGCCTTGTCAAAAACGGCTTTCCAGGCCGGATAGGCATCAACTTCATGAATGATTAAAACGTGTTGCATGCGTCTTCCAATAATTTATTTGCGAGAAAAATCAGGTCCCGCAGGATGCGCATTTTGCTGCAAACAATGATACGCAGCGTTTTCATACTTGATTCTTAGCGACTGCGCGTTTTCATGTTCGGTAAGAAATTTTTCCGCTTCAATCGCTGTTAAATCTTTCTCCAAAAATGTCGCAATACACTCGCAAGCTTTATCAATAGCCGCTTCATCAGCATCAGGATTTTTAGAGGCTTTCAACTCCCGTTGTTCACACTGCTTGGCAAATTCATGCTCGAATTTTTGCTTTTCAGCGATTGTGACCGGCGTATTGAGTAATTGATGACTTACCGGTGGCTCTGCACTGGTACTGACGCTAGCACTGGCTTTTTCAGCCTTTTTTTCAATCTTTGCGTCATCGTCCGAACAACCGGCCACTGACAAACTGATCGCAACACTGGCTAACGCCGCACATAGGAATTTTTTTGATTTTAATTTCATAGGGTTAACTTTTTAATATTGATGTTGTTAATTTTATAAAGGGCATTTAATTTTTCAGCGCGATGAAACCGTACCCAAAAATCAGCCACCCTGCTCCCGGCGGTAATCATAAACCGATTGAGAGCTGGCTTCCATGTTGTTAGCTTAAATTCAAACGCCAAAATTTCCGGCCAGGATGATAGTAGCCCGGGATATATTCTCGTGTTGATTGTTTAAGGCATGCGAAAATAAAGTTTTACATCATCAAACACGATCACGGATGTCTATCTCAAAATCAACCCAAGCTAATTCCACTCGCCGCATCTCTTTTCTTAAAGGTCTTTGGCCTTTTATTCGCCCCTATCGGGGCAGAATGATCCTGGCGTTCTTTCTGTTATGTCTTGGCTCAGCGACAATCTTGCTGGTGCCGCTGGCGTTCCGCGACTTGATCGACTTTGGCTTTGGCGGCCGCCAAAACACTGGCGGCGGGCTCATGGGCTCGCTGAGTTTAAACGGACATTTTATAGCGCTGTTCGGTTTGGCAAGTTTGTGGGCGTTGACCATCGCGGCGCGTTATTACACCGTCAGCTGGGTCGGTGAACGGGTGACGGCCGACTTACGCAGCGCAGTATATGCACGGGTGCTGACTCAGTCCCCGCAGTTTTTCGAGACCTTACAAACCGGCGAAGTATTATCACGCCTGACCGGTGACACCACGTTGATTCAAACTGTGGTCGGCAGCTCTATTTCAATGGGCCTGCGCAGCCTGTTTCAGTTTATCGGCGGTATGGTGATGTTGGCTGTTACCAGTTTGTACCTGTTTTCTTTAAACCTTGGCCTGATGGCGTTGCTGATACTGCCGATCATGGCGATCGGCCGAAAAGTCAAAAAACTCTCGCGCGAATCACAGGATAAAATCGCCGATGCCTCGGCGCTGGCGGGTGAGATTCTTAACGCGGTGCCGACAGTTCAGGCCTATACCCAGGAACAACGGGAAATCAACCGCTTTGCCGATCGTGCCGAAGTAAGCTTTATCACCGCAATCCGCCGCAGTCGTGTGCGCGCGGCGCTGACGGCGATCATTATCATGGCAGTAATGGGCTCGATAATTTTCGTGTTGTGGATTGGTGCCAACCTGGTCAATGCAGGCACAATGACGGGCGGCCAACTGGCGTCTTTCGTGCTTTATGCCACCTTAGTCGCGGGCGGGGTCAGCACCATGGCGGAAGTATGGGGCGATGTAATGCGCGCAACCGGCGCCACCGAACGCTTGCTGGAACTGCTGCATGCCAAGCCTGCCATTGTCGGCGCCGACACCGCACAATTGCTGCCGCAGACCGGCAAAGCTGAAGTTCAATTCGATCAAGTCAGCTTCCGTTATCCGTCGAGATTGCAAACAACGGCACTTGATAAAATCACTCTCGAGATTGCTGCCGGTGAAAGCGTCGCGCTGGTTGGCCCGTCCGGTGCGGGCAAAACCACGCTGTTCCAGCTGTTGTTGCGGTTTTACGATGTTACTGAAGGCAGCATTCGTTTTAATGGGCAGGATATTCGTGAGCTTTCTCTGCATGAATTGCGCGACAAAATTGCCATCGTGCCGCAAGATTCGGTGATCTTCTCGGCCAATGCCTTGGAAAATATTCGCTACGGCAGACCCGATGCCAGCGATGAAGAAGTGATGGCAGCCGCTAAATCCGCGCAAGTGGAAGAATTCATCAATCGTCTGCCGGATGGTTATCAAACCTTTCTGGGCGAACGCGGCACGCGTTTGTCTGGCGGCCAACGTCAGCGCATTGCCATCGCCCGCGCGATTTTGAAAAACGCGCCGCTATTATTGCTCGACGAAGCCACCAGCGCGTTAGATGCAGAATCTGAAATCCTCGTACAAGAAGGCTTGAATGCCGCCATGCAGGGCCGCACCACAATAATCATTGCCCATCGCCTAGCCACCGTGAAAAAAGTCGACCGCATCATCGTCATGGATGAAGGTTGTATCGTTGAAATGGGCTCACCGGAAGATTTACGCAACCAAAGCGGGCTATACGCACGACTCGCGAGCTTGCAGTTTGATGTTTGATGTTTGATGTTTGATGTTTAAATTCGCGCTCAGGATATAAAGTTTGGCGCGGTTAATATTTATTAAATTGTTGTTCAAATTTAAAATATCTACCGGTCAAATTTTTAACGAGGTTATAAACACAATGAATTTTTTGAAAAAATACCTGCCGTCTTTGCTGCTTGCTTTGTGCGTAAGTGCAATTTCACCCATGGCAAGCGCTGTCGGAAAAATTGAAAATGCTAGCACCGAAGAAGTAAAACAAGCGCTGGATGCGTCGGTAAAAGCCACTGAAGATGCCTTAGCCGCCTTGAAGAGCGGGGCCAGTGAAGACACAGTTAATGACCAGATTAATAACGCACGGCAATTAATCAAATGGGTAGAAATCAATCGGTTGGATGTCATTCGTACACGCTCTGCGGAAAACTTAAAAAAAGCCCGTCAAGCAGTTAGCAATGGTCAAAAAGATCAAGCAGAAGACTTTTTGGCAGCCGCGTTAAAAGGCTTTAAAGAAATGCAAAGTGCTTTTTAGGGAAACGCTGAACAAATAGATTTCGCTCATGCCCTTTTCATTGATTGACCGTAACTACTCAGCGAGTTTCTTTGGCGGGCTATTACCGGGTGGGAGCGACGCCCACGTCGCGATTTGAAGCCTTCGGTCGCGACGTGGGCATCGCTCCCACAAGACACTTTCACAGCAATCAACTAATGCTGAATAGTTACGATTGACCTTGTAATTGCCTAACGTGGAGCTAAGGGTTAGACATTACTTAAAAGAACTCTGAATAATGAAACCGAAGTGAGGGGTCGGATTACTTACAATGATTTGCTCTCCAGTCGATTTTTTAATGACATACCCATCAAATACTTTTCCCTGACCACCCTGCAAATTACCATATACTTTGACTTTCTCACCCACAGAAAGATCTAGTTTTTTATTGCCTGACAACTTGGCTCTGACGTGGATTGAGCCGGAATTATCCGCCAGGATAAATCCACTTTCATCAAGTTGCGTGATATTTCCCTCGATTGTACTTACCGGCGGCAATGCCAAGTTATTGATCGGTGTAGTACTAGCGCACCCACTCATTATTAAAACAACCCAAGCCAACAGCGGTAGATAGATAATTTTCATGCGACTTCTCCTTTTTGTTGATGTGCCTAAGGTAAAACTAACTGGCGCGGAACGTCACAGTGACCGTCGCGTGGGAATTACCTCAGCATTTTCCGGCAGCTCGCAGTAACGCATTGCAGCTTGCATTGTTGGTTTTTCCTATGTCACTTGACCCCTTGGTAAAATCCGTACACATAGCGTCTGCCCCACTTGCCATGCCCCAGGTCGCGACTTTACCGAACCCGGACGGTTCTAAAATTTCACATTTAAAGGTGGCGCCATCATTAGTTTTAACGGTGTACTGCATGCCGTTATAACCAGCGGGTGCTTCTGTTGCCTGTGAATTGGTGATTTTAAAGTTGCCAATTTCACGGCCAATAGCCATAGATATTTTGTTTTCTACCTTGTTGTTTCCTGTAGCAGAAGCGTTATTCGCTGTTGTTGCGCAACCGGAAAGCATCAACAAGATAGTTACCGTTAGAAGTTTTTGAGCCATTTTTGATTCTCTTCCGCTCCAAGTTAAGGGTACGCAGGGCATAGGAGCGTAAAGATATGCCCAACTTGATGTATACGACACAACTTCCATCCATAATAAAGCTTGATTTCCATGTAACTATTCAGTCATTAATCTGAGTGAGGCTATGCGTTTATTGTGTAGGGTGGATAAGCAACGCGCATCCACCGCATTTGCCGGATGCGCTAGCGCTTATCCAGCCTACGCATGACGGCTCGATCAAAAGACTGAATAAT
>JAUYMX010000490.1 GCA_030699345.1 Methylococcaceae bacterium | reverse complement strand
GCTGTTAAATAGTAAAAAGCCAATGAACATCGCCGCAACAAACACATATCCGCCTGCCAACCCGGCAGTTAAACTGACCAGCGCCGGGCCAGGACAAAAGCCGGAAAGTCCCCAGCCTATGCCGAAAATCGCTGAGCCGGTAATCAGTTTTGCATCTATTTTTGCTTTGGGATTAACGCAGGTTTGCAGATCAGTATCTTGCATTTGCTCTGAAGGTTTACGGATCAAGCGTTGCAAGGTTCCCAAAGTCAACAAAGCACCCACCATTACTAACGCTAAAGAAGGATCCCAATTACCGGCAACATCCAAAAATGCCAACACTTTTTCTGGGTTGGTCATTTGCGCCAGCACTAAGCCTAATCCGAAAATCAGGCCACTTATAAAAGCCGACAAGTTTAGATTCATGCTGCAATCCTCATAAACCGTGCCGCACTAAAAACACCGTGATACCGGCAGTCGTCATAAATGTTAGCGTTGCCACGATTGAACGTAGCGATAAGCGCGCATTGCCACAAATGCCATGCCCACTGGTACAGCCGCCGCCTAAACGAGTTCCGTAGCCCACCAACAATCCAGCGACAGCCAGCACCACTACCGGCGCGTCAATTTGTATCTGCACGCTACCACCAAACAATTTCCATAACGGCGCACTGACGATAAGACCAGCCAAAAACCAATATCGCCAAGCACCGCCTTGTTGCCACGGAGGCAAAACGCCCGCGGCAATACCGGAAATCCCAGCAGTACGATTATTGAAAAACAGCAGCCAGGCAGCCGCAAGACCAATCAGCACACCACCGCCTAATGAAGATAAAACGGTCAAGTAGGTCATAAATCAATGATCCCTTATAAAAAACGCGTATTGAATCAGAAACGCCGCGTCCAAGCGAATTGTCCGGAAAATTGGGTCATTTCCAGTTCAATTGTCTGGCCCTGACTGAGTGGATTGGAGCCCTTCACGGTCTTGCTGGGCGAGTACATAAAGGCAAAGCTGAGTTCATCTTTATCGGTTATCGGATGACTAAAACCAGTCGTTAAATGCCACTCTTGAACGCCGGGTGCCAGAATGTTGAATAAAACCTGTGAGTTATCGATAGGTTGTGCACCATAACTGAGACCGCCTCGTAAAATCCAATCTTTACTTTGTTGCCATTGCACGCCCAGTTTATAAATAGTCATGTTATTCTAGCCAAAGCCCGGACCATTATCAGCACCTAACGGAACCCCTTGCAAAAGCGGCTGCAAGCTATTGCCGACTGACTTAATTTCGCTGTAACGGATATGTTCAACATCAAATGCAGTAGTTACGGCATCGTTTATATCCCAGGACAAGCCGACATTAAAACTGCTTGGAATATCAAAGCCACCCTGCTCTGCGAAAAGGCCTGCGTAATGCTCCAATTCGGTCATGTAGACTCGGCTTTTATACGCGGCACCAAAGCGCACACCTGGAATTAACTCGGCTTGTCCACCGACTCTAAACCCCGCACCAAACGAATAGCTGCGATGGGTATCGGATAAATTTTGAGGGTCACTGGAAAAACCGGCAAAACTGTTTAGTCCGCGAGCTTTAAATGTTTGCGCGGCAAATATTGGCGAGATACCCAATGCATATCGACCACTGGCAAATGAATGCGCATAACTGCCGACAATAAAAGCTTGAGACAGATCTACACCGGTGCGACCAGCGCAGTAACTACCTTTGCCGCTGCTGCCCGGCGGGCAGGTTGGATTAGTAAACGCTGGATAATCGGTATTCATGCCGCCATTGCCGTACATGGTGATGCCAACACTTTGCTGCTCGTCGAGTCGATAATTCCAGCCTAACGTAGGCACGGCAAATATTTCGCTCTCACTTTCCACGGTGCCAGAATTAAGCGGAAACGTTGATGTCTGAGTTGGGCCGCCTTCAACTGTGTATTTGCGAATTGGGCTAAATAACTCTATTTCCA
>JAUYMX010000488.1 GCA_030699345.1 Methylococcaceae bacterium | reverse complement strand
AGCGTGGCGTTATAAGCAATTTCGCATTCTTTGGCGATAATGGCGTCTTCACCGAAATATTTGATAACTTCAACCGGCGCGACAAAAGCTTCGGCAATAAACAACACGCCGGGCGAAGTCACCTGACAACAATCCTTCAGCAGTTGTAATATTAAGTGTGCATTTCGCTCATTTTGACAGGTGGAGCCGATCTTTTTCCACAGAAAGGCAACCGCATCAAGACGTAATATATCGACCCCCTGGTTTGCCCAAAACAGAATAATGTCCAGCATTTCAATGAATACTTCAGGATTGCTGTAATTTAAATCCCACTGGTAATCGTGAAAAACAGTCATTACCCATTTTTGCATCTCCACATTCCAGGTAAAGTTGCCTGGATCGCTTTCCGGAAAAATTTCCGGCATGCTCTGTTCGAACATGTCGGGAATTTCCCGGTTGTCGAAAATATAATAGTAATCCTGATAACGGGGTTCACCTTTGGCCGCCTTTTTAGCCCATTCGTGTTCGTCGGAGGTGTGATTGAGTACGATGTCCAGTGTCAGCAGAATGTCGCGTTTTTTAAACTCCTCGGCGACCTGTCGTAAATCGTTTAAGTTACCGATCCTATCGTCGATTTGCCGAAAATCGCTGATTGCGTAGCCGCCGTCGCTTTTGCCGGTGGGACACATCAAAATTGGCATGATATGCACCATGTTGATGCCCAATTCTTGGAAATAAGGGGTTTTGACAGCCAAGTCTGCGAGGCTGTCCGCAAACCCAGTCGTATAAAGCGCCATGCCTACCCATTTCTGCGACAAGAACCAGTTATGATCCTGTTCGCGCTGAATATCGACAGCTTCCAATTCCGCAGATCGATTGATATAGCCTTTCGCCATCGTTTCCACGAGGCGCAGCATCTGTTCTTTAAAATCTTCGCGTTGTCCGTAGAGTTTAAAAAACAGTGAATAAATGGCGTAAAAATTAGCGCCTAAGCGAGTATAAAAATGCCGCAAATCCTGTCGCCTGATTTCCGGTTTTAAATCATCCAGAATGGCATTTAACAG
>JAUYMX010000486.1 GCA_030699345.1 Methylococcaceae bacterium | reverse complement strand
TTTATTACGCTTATATTAATTGTTATTGGCTTGACCGGTTGCGCGGCAATGGATGCCGTTAGTGAATCAGTCTCGGGTATTTCCGATTATTTTTCAGGTGGTGAAGACAATGCTGATCCGCCCAGTCCATTGCTTGAATTTACACCGGAAATAAAAATCGAAGAAGTCTGGCATGAAAAAATAGGCGTTGGCACTGACGAGCAAAGCCTAAAACTGGTACCTGCCATTGGTGCTGGGAAAATTTTTACAGCTGATAGAGATGGTTTGGTTCAAGCCAGAGATTTGCAAACCGGACGCTTGGTTTGGGAGGCAGAAACAGGCGTGCAGTTTTCTGGCGGGCCTGGCCTAGGTCGCGATGTGGTGATTTTAGGCTCCAGTAATGCTGAGGTGTTGGCCTTAAATATCGAAAATGGCACTGTACTTTGGAAATCTAAAGTATCCAGTGAAGTACTCTCCGTACCGGTCGTTGGCAAAGATGTCGTGGTAGTCCGCTCAACGGATGGTGAAGTCGTTGCTTTGGATACTCAAACCGGCGGCAAACGTTGGGGGTATGAGCGTAATGCGCCAGCCTTAAGTCTGCGCGGCACCGGATCGCCGTTAATTTCGGGTGAAAACGTGATTGCTGGTTACGATAACGGCAAACTAATCGCCTTGCGTTTAAATGATGGCAAGTATGTTTGGGAAACCAGTATTGCTATCCCCAAAGGGCGAACAGAAATTGAAAGACTGGTTGATCTGGACGTTGATCCAATCGTCAATAACAGTGTGATTTATATCGCCAGTTACCAAGGCGGGATGGCGGCTATTTCTGAAGCAGATGGCGATGTGCTGTGGCGCAATGACACCGCTTCATCGCACTCAGGCTTAAGTAATGATTTTAGTTATTTGTATTTAACTGATTCGGAAAGTCATGTCTGGCAGGTCGATCAACATAATGGTGCCTCGTTATGGAAACAAAAAGATTTACATCAGAGAAAACTAACCGCGCCAATGGCTTATCAAAGCTATGTG
>JAUYMX010000485.1 GCA_030699345.1 Methylococcaceae bacterium | reverse complement strand
GTTTATTAGCTTCAACTTACCAAAGCAACCGCGGGTCTTGCCTCGGTTGCTTTGGTATTCTGTCCCGCAAGATTCGCATTTTTCATATGAAAGGAGAATCTTGTGCCCCACTCAGTACCCCTCACCTCACAAAACCAACGCCAAATACTTATCGGCTGCTTGTTCGTATTACTTGCTGCCTTTGGTTTTTCGGCCAAATCCATTCTGGTTAAATTAGCATACGGAGTCAGTCCGGAGCTTGATGCCATCACCTTGATGCTGCTGCGCATGGCGATTTCGCTGCCATTTTTTCTGGTCGTTGCATTATTGTCTGCCCGTAAATCAGAGCGAACATCAACAAATCAATATTTGAACAGACAAGACAAATTGATGATTTTGGGCTTAGGCGTGCTGGGTTACTACCTATCCAGCTTGCTTGATTTTGAGGGACTTACCTATATTTCAGCTGGCCTTGAGCGCTTGATTTTATTTCTTTATCCGACGTTTGTGGTGTTATTAACAGCCGGTTTACAACGCCGTGCGATTAATCGTTATCAGGGATTGGCACTGTTACTTAGCTATGGCGGGATGGTTTTAGTGTTTGTCGATAACCTGATGCAGTCAGTTTCTACCAACTTATTGTTGGGCTCAGTATTTGTCGCCGGCAGCGCGCTTACCTTTTCAGTTTTTATGATCGGCAGCGGCCAGGCGATTAAAAGGATAGGTTCCATGCGTTTTACCGCCTATTCCATGACTGTTGCCTGCCTGGTCACCGGTTTGCATTTTCTGGTGCTGCATGGTGTTTATCCATTGAATCTTCCGCTCAGAGTGTATGGCTTGGCTGCCATCATGGCGATTTTTTCAACCGTACTCCCGGCATTTTTAATGAATGCCGGAATCCAACGTATTGGCGCCGGCTCAGCATCGATTATCAGTTCAGCAGGACCTGTAATTACTTTAGCGTTAGCCTTTTTCTTGCTGGACGAGGCATTAACAATTATCCAACTAGCAGGCACTGTGTTGACTTTGGTTGGCGTGTACGTTGTCAGTCAGGCAAAAACTTAACGAAGAAATCCATTCCGTTCATGGTTCGACAAGTTCACCATGAACGGAACCTTTTGTTTTATAAGGTGCCGCTCGAACTTATAATCTTTGGGTACTGATTTGGTTTAATTAAGCTCACCGACTTTGATTTGCTTAACACCGTCAAATTCAAAATCAGCGTGAAGTCGATTGGCTACTGCTTTAACTTCTTTTTTGTTTTTAAAAGGTCCGGCAACGACATGATAAGCGTTGTTACCATCAACCTTTCTAGCGGGAATCTGCGGGCCTTGGTGATTGAGCATGGCGGCCAATTGCTCCGCTTCAGTTTCTGAATTGTATGTTGCAACCAACATCGCCAGATCACTATCATCAAGCATATCGGCAACGGGCTGACCGTAGAATTTGTCGGGATGCGCAAGCAGTGCCGCAGTTTTTGTAATCTCAGCGACATCAGGACTACTCACCAACACCGGAGTTGGTATGCCGTCCGCACGTTCCACAACGCGATCAACTTTATCCCAATCAACACTGACCTTGTGTTGTTTACTGATTTTACGTAACTCTTTTACTGCCTGTGCTTTCAATTTCGACTTGTTGGTAGACCAATTTTCCAGAGGATTGTTAGCTTCAAGATACAGCATGCCATCTTGCCAGGCAGTCAGGTAAGGTTGATGAACAATCCGAACCGGCGTCCCTACTGAGGTTTTTTTAAACATGACTTCAATGTCTTCGGGATACATTTGTACGCAACCATGACTTACCTGCATACCAATACCATAGGGCTTGTTGGTGCCATGGATCAAATAGCTGGGAATTGCCAAACGCATTGCAAATAATCCCAACGGATTGTCCGGACCGGCACGCACGGCACTGGGTAGAGGTTGGCCTTTTTCTTCATGTTCGCGCTGAATCGACGGCGGCACATGCCAGGTAGGATTTGCAGTTTTAACTGCCACGCTGGTCAACCCCATCGGGGTATTCCAGCCATCTCGACCAATACCAACCGGGTAGGTAAAGACCTTATCGCGCTGTTTGGCTGGATAATAAAACATGCGCATATTGGCAAGATTCAGCACAATGCCTTTGCGCGGTGCATCCGGCAAGATGAACTGCAA
>JAUYMX010000481.1 GCA_030699345.1 Methylococcaceae bacterium | reverse complement strand
GGCGACGCATTATCTTTCCAACTATCTCGGTTGGCGCAGGCTGGTCGATCGCAGAAATACCGCCTTATCATCGACCGCCTTCTTGTCCGCCGTTTTGGGGATAAATTATGTTCAACAAGTAACAGTGACATAGCCTTTATTAATCCACTAACATAATAGACTTAATAATTTTTGATAAAAAAAACCCCCACTATTAATACTAATAGTGGGGGTTTCAAATTAACTCTTAAAAAAATTATTTAAAGTATTTTCAAAGTTAATTACTCCATTTTCTTTAGATAAAAGTAGGAATTAATGGAGCATCTACTGTTACCATTTGACGATTACCAGCTTCATCAGAAAAGAACAGTAATCCAGCAAAACGGCTATCTGGATCATAAATCAAATCTGCTAAACGATAAACTTCCCATGCCGCATCAGATGCAGTTACTTGAACAGTTCTTGTTTGACCTGGTGCAAGCGGGCTGTTGTCACTAACAGTTAAACCTTCTTCAGCTAACAAATCATCTGGATAGTTGCTTTGATCTTCATAAACAGCAGGGTCTAAGAAACGAACACCAGCAGTGTTGAATTCACCTAAACGAACAGCTGAATCACCATTGTTAGTAATAGTTAAAGTCATTTGCATTGCTCTACCTGGTACTCGGTAAGTTGCATCTTCAACTTTTACACTAACAGTTCTAGCAGGCAACTCGAAAGTTTTCATTCCACGTAACAAACCAGCTTGCAGTGGAGTTGTTACTGGGTATTGCTCATTGGTGCTAGCCATTGACCAAGCAACAAGTGCGATAGTACCAGCAGTAAACGCAATACCAACTTTCTTATCAGTAGGTGTAATTAAGGTACTTGCTTTTCCAGATTCAACTGCAATCGAACGCGGGATAAACAGTGGTTTACGTACCCAATATGCCAACCAAGCCAAACCTATGCCGTACCACAATGCGTGCCAGAAATAAGTGTTGCTTAAGTTGTATGTTTCAAGATCAATTGTTTCGCCAGTTAAAGTTGTAACAGGGTTAACAAAATCTTTCATTGAGCCAGTGATAGTAGTCCATTTTCCTGGTCCAATGATTGGACCACCGCCTTGAACGTTCATCATTGCATGAACATGCCAATCGCCTGGGCGACGTGCTTTTAGAAGAACCTTAAATTCATAAGTTTCACCTAATTCAAGTGATAC
>JAUYMX010000480.1 GCA_030699345.1 Methylococcaceae bacterium | reverse complement strand
GTTAAAAGACACCTTAGAGAAATTGCCCACCTGGCCGAATAGCCGTATTGATGAATTGCTGCCGTTAGCACCGGAGGTCATTGAGGCGTTTAAACAAAATAGGCCTGAGCCCGCAAAGTGGTAGGGTTACACGCATACGTTGGGCTGGTGTTGAGTCTTCTCCCCATTCACCTAGACTCACTGTTGCAACGACAACGCGTTCAGGATGATTGTTAGAAAACTTTGCATAGTAAATCGCATAAGCATTGTTGTCGTTGTATACAAAGCGGGTTAGCGATGTGGTTAGGCCGCCGCAACATTGACAAGGCTCGGATTGATTATCTGGTTCAAATTCGATGTTCAACATAACGACAGACTCCGGTTTAACACAATCTTATACGTGTTGGTAAGTCGATTGATGGGCTTCATATCTCAGTCTATCCTTCCGCGCTAGCCTTTGAATCAAGGCAAATGCATTTCACGCATTGATACACCGTCAAAAAATACTGGTTCAAATGACACTCCTCTAAAGCGTTGTTCGCTAAAAATAGTTACAAATCGCTCTGAGCAAATCGTTAAACGAAAAGCTTGCCCTCCACTACCAAACCATTCCTCGGAGAGAAAAATATCAGGGGCATCATGAAGTGCTTCTAGGTTAAGAACAATTTTAGTGGGTGGATGTGACTTTACAGATCCGCAAAATGGGGTAGATGGTGGATATTTCTTAGGGCCAAGCAAGGTAAATTTCGATTCTTCATTGTTTGGCCGACATGTTACTTTTGGTAAGAGAGAGGTCTCGACACAGGAGATTGAGTTATGGACATAAAGTTGGACTCGGTCATCAATGATATTTCTGCTTTTATGGTTGAGTATATTCATCGAGCTCATCCCAAAAAGGCCGGAGTCTAGGAGAAAATCTAATACATCAGGCTTAAATAAAGGCTATGTCACTGTTACTTGTTGAACATAATTTATCCCCAAAACGGCGGACAAGAAGGCGGTCGATGATAAGGCGGTATTTCTGCGATCGACCAGCCTGCGCCAACCGAGATAGTTGGAAAGATAATGCGTCGCC
>JAUYMX010000126.1 GCA_030699345.1 Methylococcaceae bacterium | reverse complement strand
AAGACTACTTACATTTTAAGGATGATCGCGTATTTTCACGTTTTAGCCGTAGCTTAAATATCGACGGCCAACGTGCGCGCATCTGGTGTTTTAAAGACATCACTGCCGAATCGAAAACGCAAGCAAACTTAGCGGAACGTGAAGAAATTTATCGCGCCATCGTCACCCAAGCCAACGAAGCCATCACCTTAATTGATACCGAAGGCCTTAGATTTGTTGAATTCAACGACGCTGCTTGCCAAGGCCTAGGCTATAACCGCGAAGAATTTGCCCAATTAAACATTAACGACATTCAGCCCAAATTAAGCGCAAAAACAATACCCGGAAAAACCATTAATAATTTCGAGACCTTATTTCGCCGTAAAGACAATTCGCAATGTACTGTCTCAGTGAGTTTTAAAGGCATCCAATTGCACAACCGCACTTTTATCGTAGCAATCTGGCATGACATCACCAACCGCAACCAGGCAGAGCAAGCTAATCAACGCTTCGGCAGTTTATTACAAAGTTCGTTTAATGAAATCTATTTATTTGACGCTAACACACTGCACTTTATCCAAGTCAGTCAAGGCGCGTTAAGAAATCTGGGCTATTCGGCAAGTGAAATAGAGCAGCTCACACCATTAGATCTAAAGCCGCTGTTCACCCCAGCAAGCTATACAGAATTAACCGTTCCGCTCAGAAATAGACAACTGGAATTGCAACAGTTTGAAACCCTACATAAACGCAAAGATGGCACCACGTACCCTGTAGAAGTTCGTTTGCAATTCATGGATGGCGAAGCGCCGGTGTTTTTGGCCATTATCCAAGACATTACCCGTCGTAAAAAATCCGAATCCGCACTTGCCGAGTCTAACAAGCTACTGCAAACCATTATTAATACCTCCCCCATGCGGGTATTTTGGAAAGATACCAACTTTCGTTACCTCGGCTGTAATCCTGTGTTTGCCCAAGATGCAGGCTTAACCTATCCCAGTGAGTTAATCGGCAAAGATGACACCCAATTAAGCTGGCGAGAACAAGCAGAGCTTTATCGTAACGATGACTTTCAGATAATGTCATCAGGCCAATCTAAGCTTTTTTACGATGAACCCCAAACCAAGCCGGATGGTACCTTAATGTGGCTGCGTACCTCCAAAGTACCTCTGC
>JAUYMX010000460.1 GCA_030699345.1 Methylococcaceae bacterium | reverse complement strand
ATTTCAATCTCACGGCGTGGTGTTTTTTCGGTCTTCTTGATAAACACTCGCACAATTACCACCCGTTGCTTTCTGGCCGTTACATACAGCGCCCGTGATATGCCATCACGGCCCTTCATTCGCATTTCCCATATCAAGCCTTCAATATGCTTAACATGAGGCTGATGAACATTTTCTAAGCCGGACATGGCGATCAGTTGGGCTATACGCACAAGACGCGCTCGCATATCAGCAGGAAGCGCCTCAATCTCATCATCCACGGTCGCATTAAGCGTTTCAACTGTCCACGTCATAAGTTTAAAATTATAGCAAAGATGCTATATTGTCAATGACATTCTGGGAGTGTTGTGGAATGTTCATTTGGAGAATTAAGGTCTTTTGTCAATGTCAGAAGACGACTGCACTACTTTAATACGGTGGATTGGTTAGCAATATCTTGCGGGGAATTTCGAATGTGGCATTTCGACCCTTTACTGCCGTTCACCCATGTCAATAAGCTACGGCTGGATTGATTCCTAAAGCTGACAGACCAATAAATATATTCGCTATCCGACAAATGCATTGTTTGTTAGCTTAAAGACCTATACTTCTTTGGCGTTTGTGTCTGTGTTCTATTTCATGAAAAATTGGTTCAAAGACGCGACTAACGTAGAATCGCGTCAAAAACCACTCAGTTGGGATGATTGAGTCTAATTTATTACAGTTACCTACAATGATGGAATCACTCCAGATATACCTAATAATCGGCGGATTGCTTCTCTTCGCCGTCTTGATATTACTGACAATTGTATTGTTAAAAGTAAATAAACTTCTAAATGGAAATACTGATGTCGCCACTCAGGAATTGACTCGATTATTGCTGATCAATGAAGCCAGCCTAAACAATGGTTTTTCCGAATCGAGAAAAGAACTCAGAGAAGTCAGTACCGAAAATCGGCGTGAAATCCAGGACGTTTTTAAAAACCTGCAAGATACCTTACTTAAAAGAGTTTCAGAAAACAGCGCCATTCAGATTCAACAGCTCAACGCGTTCAAGGCCGCATTGAACGAACTTTCCGAAAAACTAATCAACAATTCCAACGAGTTTAAGCAAAGTGTTTCGCAATCATTTCATGCAACCAGCGAAGCACTTAACAATAAACAGGACGAATTTCGGGATAAAACCCTGGAAAGGCTCAATGCTTTTGAAGGCGTCATAAAAAATGATGCCAAGGAAAATCGCGATGAATTAACCGCCAGCCTGAAATCATTTGAAGGCAAATTTTCTGAAGGGATTAAAGAATTTAACGAACAATTGCGCATTCGCTTTTCAGATCTAAACAAACAACAGTCTGAAGCTAATGAGCAAGCCAAAAACAGTATTCTGGACATCCGTCAAACCATAGAAAATCAATTAAAAGCCATTCGCGAAGACAATACCCAACAGCTTAACGAAATGCGTAAAACTGTTGATGAGAAATTGCACGACACCTTGGAAAAGCGGTTGGGAGAATCATTTAAACAAGTCAGTGACCGCTTGGAGCAAGTTCATAAAGGCTTGGGTGAGATGCAAACGTTGGCCATTGGCGTTGGTGATCTTAAAAAGGTATTGTCCAACGTCAAAACACGCGGGATATTGGGTGAATATCAATTGGGCAACATCCTTGAACAAATCCTGTCGCCCGATCAATACGCCGTCAATGTCGCCACCAAACAAGGCAGTCGCGGCAACGTCGAATTTGCGATTAAATTACCTGGGCATGCGGACGAAAAAACCGTCTGGTTACCGGTTGATTCAAAATTCCCGTTGGAAAGCTATCAAACCTTACTTGCCGCCTGGGAAGACGGCAACATCGTCACCATTGATGCCGCGCAAAAATTACTGTTAAAAGCGGTAGAAAGCTTTGCCAAAGACATTAGCAGCAAATACATCGACCCCACCGCATACCACCGATTTTGCCATCATGTTTTTGCCGATTGAAAGCTTATACGCAGAAATATTGCGTCATCCCGAACTGTTTGAACGTCTGCAACGCACCCATCGCATCACCATTACCGGCCCGACCACATTGTCCGCCTTATTAAATAGCCTAAGCATGGGCTTTAGAACTCTGGCCGTGCAAAAACGTAGCAGCGAAGTCTGGAAGGTGCTTGCAGAAGTCAAAACTGAATTCGTCAAATATTCCGAGCAATTGGCCACCGTTCACAAACACATAAATTCAGCGTCTACTACCTTGGAAACCCTACAAACGACCCGTACCAAGGTCATGGAGCGCAAGCTTCGCGGAGTTGAAACGTTAGATTTAGATAATAAAACGCCCTTGCTGTTGATTGATGAATAACGTCTGTGATGATTAAGCTAGGTTTCAAATTAAAAACACGCTGAATTGTGATCAGGTTTCTTGATCGCGATAAGCAATATTGGCAACAACTGGAGCTGTAATGGATTTTATCAATGTAGAAAACCTGAAAGCCTATTGGCATTTATGGGTTTTGGGTTCGATCATTATTGTCTTAATCGGATACTTTATTTTCAAATTTCTTATACCTTCATACCGTATAAGCAAAGATTTACGGCAGACGATAAAAAAGTTACAAAATCTGACCGGCGATGGTCAAGCAACTAATGTTGAGCTGATCGGCAAACAGATCATGACCTCGCCAAAACTCAGTCATTGCTGGTCGGAGTTTGCAGAAACCTTACATCCTCAAAGCGCACCGGATGAGATGGGGCAAGAGCGAGTGGTTCGCTGGCGATCTACCGTCCCAGCCGAAGTGTATTTTAATGTTGAAACACTGGTTGCAGTAGAACTTAAAACTGAATATTTCAAGCATCAACCCGGCATTCTGACTGGTATTGGCATACTGGGGACATTTATTGGCTTGTTGCGCGGCCTATCAAGCTTTTCTGTCAGCAGTGACCCTGAAAAAGTGCGTGTTAGCCTAGATACACTCATTTTGGGTGTTCGCGAGGCTTTTTACATGTCTGCAGCTGCTATTGGTTTGGCGATGTTGACTACCTTAGTCGAAAAATTGTGTGTCACTGGTCGAATTAAGCAAGTTGAAGAATTATGCCAATTGATTGATAGTTTATTTGAAGGCGGAGCAGGCGAAGAATATCTGGCTAGATTAGTTAAAGCAGGGGAGAGTAGTGCGACCCAAACCGCACAGCTTAAAGATGCATTGGTTTCAGACTTGAAGGAAATGCTGACAGAAATGATCAGGCAACAAACTGAATCTATCGCCTCAAGTTTTGCAGCAAGTTCTCAAGTACAAGTGGTAACAACCGAGCAAAGCGGCGATCGCATTGCTCGGGCAATTTCCGAAAGTTTAAGTGAGCCACTTCAAAAAATCGCAGCGGCGGTCAATACCACGACTGACACAAATGGCGAAGCGGTTACTCGAGTGCTCAATGAAGTGCTGGTCACCTTTTCTCAGCAAATGAAAGATATGTTTGGTGGGCAAATGGGTGACATCAGCCAGTTATTACAACAAACCACTACAGCTATGCAATCTACTGTTTCTCGGTTTGATCAACTTGCCAATAACCTGGGCGATGCCGGTAAAAACGCGGCTGATGTGATGAGTGAACGCTTAAGCACCGCTCTTGAATCAATGGAATCACGCCAACTGACCTTGAATAACACAATGATAGAGTTTGTTAGTCAGTTACGGGACATGGTGAAAACGTCGCAATCCGAAACCAATGACCAGCTACAGCAAGCATTAGAAGTAATGTCTGAAAAAATAAGCACTATGGCTGGGCAACTTGAGCAACAGGCTAATGACGCAGCAAATACCCATAAAAATCAGCAGGAACAATTGGCACAAGTTGCTTCAACATTAACAAGTGATTTAACAACGCAAGTTCAATCAATGATTGAACAAACCAATTACGCCGTATCCTCCATGCAAGCTGCCGTAACTTCTATACGAGATGTTACCAAAGACAATACTCAGCGCATGGAAAACAGTGCAGGAACACTAGCCCTGGCTGCCGACAACTTTGCTCAAGCAGGAAACAGCGTCTCTGGTGTGCTGCAACAGACCAACACGGTGAGCGATAAAATGGCCACGACGTCGATTGCACTGAACAATGTCGCCAATACCGTGCAAACAGCGCTTAATGATTACAACAATGCCGGTAAAGTGATGTCGCAAATGGTTGAAGAATTAAAATCGACCGTCGAAACGGCAAAAAATGAGGCTTCCGTATCGCAATCATTGGTCGACCAGATCAAACAATCCGCTGAACATCTGTTGCAGGCGCAATCGTCAGTTGACGGCATATTTAAAGAAGTCTGTGATGAACTTGCCAACGCCCACGAAGAATTTGCCAGCAACGTAGTTAAGGGGCTTAAATCGAGTAATACTGCCTACCAAAAGGAACTCAAGGATGCGGTTGATTATTTAAAAACCGCCATTGAAGAATTGGGTGAAGTGGCCGAAAAAATTCCGGTACGAGGATAGGCTATGCTCGGTACCCGCATCACTATTGGCAAAAAACTCAAAGACGAAGCCGAAAAGCCTTTCTGGATTTCCTTTGCAGATTTAATGACCGCACTAATGGTTATGTTTTTACTGGTAATGAGCGTTGCCTTGTTAGCAGTTACCAAAACCGTTTCCGAAGAACAGCGTGCTGCTGATGCCCGCAAGGATGCCATTGAAAAACTTCTTGATAAAGTAGAACAAGCCGCACAAGAAGATCCACAGTTTTCAGGCATTCACGTTAACCGTGATCGTCAGACGGTTGATTTTGGTGACCGCGCCCGCTTTGATACCGCCAGTCACCAGCTTAATAAAGATCAGGCACGCTTGTTACGCGCCTTTATTCCGCATGTACTTGAAATTGCCAATAGCGAATTGGGCAACGATTGGTTAAAACGCATTGTGGTAGAAGGCTTTGCCGATAAACGCGGCAGTTATTTACTCAATCTTAACTTGAGTATGCAACGCAGCCAGCGGGTGCTATGTGTACTGTTAGCTAAAGCCGATGCAGGGGAAACAGAATTATCACCCCAACAGCATGAAGATATTCGCCAACTATTTTTGGTCGGTGGTTATTCATCCAATTCACAAAAAGATACCCTGGAAGAAAGCCGTCGAATTGAATTGAGACTCGAATTTAGAGGCATTAAAGAACCGTCTCGTATTCCGCCCTCGACCATCGAGGAAAACTTTGGCACTTGTGCCCTTTAGGAAAAAACATGACCGGATATATCTGTATCGCAATGCTGGAAGATCCCCCTTACAACATGATTTTGACAGCAACCGAAGAAGTGCCTGAAGATTGGCTGGATCAATTACCTTTGCCCAGCCATTTGTTGTGCTATGAGAGTTTTAACGATTCCAAAGTCATCATGAAGCAGTTCATTCAGCAACTCAAGGCAGACGGAATTACAGCCAAAGTGGATAAAGCTTTTTCAGCTCTGCCACATGAGGTGATTCGGGCTTTTAACGAGATCAGGGATGAAGCCGTGATTAATAATCAGGTCGTCAAAGACATAGACGACGATGAAGAAGATGACGAGGGAGAACGGCTTTATGATTTGGCATGCGAATATGAAGATGGCAGTAACAAAGTTATTCCCGACTTAAAAAAAGCGTTCAAATTATTCATGCAATCAGCCGAACTTGGCTATGAGTCTGCCTATTTTTCCTTAGCTCTAGCCTATTTCAATGGAGATGGTGTAAAAAAGGATTTGAATGAGTCGCTAAATTGGGCAATGCGGTCGATTGAAAGTGGCTGTATATATGGCTATTACGTTGCCGCCGATTGCTTTGTGGAAGCTGGAATGAAAGAGCAAGCGAGCGATATGTGGCGGCGATGTTTTAAAGAACTAATCCACGAAGACCTTCCGAATGTTTTAGGGGTATATGCACGCCATGTTTCTGAAGGCTTAGTTGAACAGGTTCATACAAAAAAAATAGCACGATTATTTGGTATCGTTGCTAAAAAGGAAAGTGTTCGGAAAGCTTATATTTGGTTGTGGGAAAATCAGGTAACAGATAGCAATTTTGACGACATAAATGATCAGGATGTCGAATGCCTTCGCAATGCAGCTGAACAAGGTGATGCGGAGGCGCAATTCGAGCTAGGCCAAATGTACAAATTAGGCAGTGGCTTAGAGCAAGACGATGAGCAGGCCTTATACTGGTTTAGCAAGGCCGCTGAACAAGGCCTTCCGAATGCGCAATATTCCTTAGCCGAGATGTATCTCAATGGTTGTAGTGGAGGACTAGAACCAGATGATGAGCAAGCAGTCATCTGGTTCCGTAAGGCTGCTGAACAAGGGCATGCGAATGCACAATTCTCCTTAGGCGAAATGTACGACACAGGAGACTTTTTAGAGGAAGACGAAGAGCAAGCCACAATTTGGTATCGAAAAGCTGGCGAACAGGGACACGTAGATGCACAATATTCGCTAGGTGAAATGTATTTTTGGGGTAAAGGTTTAGAGCAAGACTTTAAACAAGCGGCAATCTGGCATCGCAAAGCTGCCGAACAAGGCGAAAGAGAGGCGCAATATAAATTAGGTTATATGTTCTACCACTATGAGGAGTTAGAACAATATTTTGAACAAGCAGCATACTGGCTTAGGAAAGCAGCTGAACAAGGCGATCATTCAGCGCAATACTTATTGGCCAAAATGTACGACGAAGGCCACGGCGTTGCGCAAGATGACGATCAAGCCATCACCTGGTATCGCAAGGCGGCTGAATCTTCAAATACCCTTTATTTGGTTCGTGGTGCCGCTGAGCAAGGCAGTGTCAATGCGCAATACACCCTTCATGAGTTTGCTGAAGAAGGTAATGAGTATGCGCAATGCGCATTAGCTTTTATGTACTATAACGGTAATGGTCTAGAGCAAGACTATGAACAAGCAGCAATTTGGTATCACAAAGCAGCTGAAAATGGCTCTGAAGATGCGCAATTAATTTTAGGACAGATGTACTACATTGGTGAGAGTGTAGAGCAAGACGATGAGCAAGCCATATTTTGGTATCGCAAGGCCTCTGAACAAGGTAATACGGATGCTGAAGAAGCCCTTATAGAACTTGGTGTTGACTGGGAGAGCACATAAGGAACAATGCCCCTCACCATAATATTTAAAAAACCCCCTGGAATACCCTTGATTTCTTCAGTACCCAATGGGATATAGCATCGATAGGAGAAGCCAATGTCTACAAGTACCGTATTTACCAACAACCTCAGTCAGGCCGTGGGTGTACTTGCCATCATGCGTTTTCCCGATTCCGTGAAAAAAGTGGAGTTGCGGGTAGTAGATTTGGAGCGGATTATTGCTCCCGCAGAATCAGCTTGGGACAGTTTCTTTTCGGGTGGGCAAACCGTCAGTGATGATTTTATGACTGAACGTGCCGACCAGCAACAACGCGAACGCGACAGCCTGTAACAATCCGACCTGATAAGTTCGATAATACATTACGTATAAATAAATCTATTTGCGAGAAGAACCTAATGCCTACTCTATCCATATACGGCGATGTCCACATTCCCGATAATCTAATTCATGCATTGGGCTTAAAACCCGGCACCGAATTGGCTTTTGAGCGCCAAGGTGACGCTATTGTTATGCGGCCGGTTAAAAAAACTATCAAACAATCACGCGTTGAAGAAGGCCCCAAAATTTTAGGTTATACCGGGCCAGCAGTTTCGCTTGAGGAAATGGACGCTGCCATTGCCAAAGGCGCGGCGCAATCATTGTGAAGTCGGTCGATACCAATATTTTGGTGCGCTACTATGCGCAAGATGACGCACTGCAATCGCCCCTTGCTTTGCGCATTTTCAGTGACGAACCTGAGCTGTTCGTGACGAAAACGGTGTTGCTTGAGTTTTTCTGGGTATTGACCCAAGCCGAAAAATTTCGTTTTCCGGCTGAGCAAGTCATGACTGTGTTTGAACATCTGCAAGACTTGCCGAATATCACGATTGAAGATGAGCTTTCGCTCAGAACTGCCATCACCTGGTGTCGTGCCGGACTTGAGTTTCCAGATGCTCTACATTTGGCCGCTTCCGGGGCTTGCAGTGCCTTTTTGACCTTCGATGACCGTAAATTTGCACGTCGCGCCCAAAGCCTTAAGCTTACTCCTGTTTGTGAAATCCCCGCCTAATCTTGCTGATACAACAATCAGCGATGATTTTGTTAGCAAATCCACCTACCAGCAGCGAAGCGAAAGCAATAGCTTGGGAATGCATGTATGAATTCAATTGCGACCTTTCGACACCGTTTGCTGCAAATCAATGCCGAAGCGCTAGCTTCGCCTATCCCAGATTTATCAGCAGAGATGGCCAGAACTACGCAATGCTTAAAGGCTGAGTATGGCGACATTTCAAGAGGTGCGGGTGATCAGCAAGGGATTGCGACAGCGGTGATTGGTTATCTAAAAAACCATCATTTACTCACTTATCGAGACATTAAACACGTTTGCTTTGGCGTATCGTCACCTTACGGTGCGCCATTAACTCGAGTTATTGAACATAAAACTTTGTTCGCTAAGCTACTTAAAGAAGTCGAACTTTTACAACCAGAACCGCGCAAGTTTCGGCGCTGTTATCAGGGTTTGCTGAAAGGATATTTCCGTTATCGGGGTCTGCAGACTGACGATATTAATGGCCGTAAAAACTGGTTGGCGTTACGGGAATTTTTGGCCCAACACTGCAAGGCTTTAAATAAACAAAAGCCGGTAATGGAATGGTCACAAGCTCTTTACGAACACAGGAACCTGCTTGCTGATAACCCTTGCAAGCCTTATGGCAAGGCCATGCTGGCAGGTGATATGTCGGTTATTGAGGAGCTTAAGGATCGGTTGGGAGTTGATGACGATACTTGGGTGATGAATGAGTTGATACTGGCTCAGGTTCAAGCGGCAACGACATTGAATGATCCGGAGTTTGTGTTGCAAGTGCTGCCCTTGGTGAAACTTCTGGAACAACATTCATTGTTAATCACAACGGGTCTTTCCCTGTTACTTAGACGCTATGTAGCCTGTAAAGTTCATACTGAACACCATACACTTCGAGAAGCTGCATTAAGGGAATGGAAAAGCCCTTGGTTGGAAGCTAATAAACCAATGTGGCATGGCCAGATTGGTGAGGCAGCCACTGACATGGTGAGTTTGTGGCTGAAACGGCGCACTATCCAAGATTTTTTTGAGTTATTGCAGGCTAACGGCCAAGCCGATCGGCAGCGAATGGAGTTTTGGCTCAAATACGCCGAGGCGATTGATGACATTTGGTTGGCATTGGGAGAACACAGTCTTTACAGCATCAAACCCGATTACAAACGTATACGACAAAATATGGCTGGGCGCTATATGGAACTGAAAGGCGGAACTTATAATCAAGACAACGCATTTCTGATGCGTATCGGTGGATATTTGTTCATCGAATTTGGTAAATCAAATAGCGCTTGCCACGTGTTTCTGGCGGATAATTTGCCTTTCCAATATGGGCAAAAATCGGTACTCGGCACCAGGAAAGGACTAAAAAATGATGAACACCCAGGACATAGAGAAACATTGATACACCATGAAGGTTGGCAATGGAAGTTTGCTAGTTTTCTACGTTATCACGCCAATGCAATCCCTGACGAAAACAAACCTAAACCGATTTCATCAATCGTAGCTTCTCATATTTCGAACCCGTCAGTTACTTCTGTAAAGCCAACAGTTCAATCAATACCTAGCCACAATCAGCAGACTAATGCTTTTGACATTAAGCAGTTACAAGAGTTCTGCATTTCACAAAACTTGCATTTTGATGATCATAGAGACAAAGGCGGAGCATTTTGGGTACGTGCTTCTGAAACTCACGAATCGGCAGCCTCGTTGCTAAAAAGTGTAGGTTTTCGATATAAAGAAGGCCGGGGTTGGTGGCTGGAATAATGGAATTTAACAAGTTATGGCCATTCAAGGTACGTCATCAACAGATTGTTACAGAGGCTTCTCATCACCTGACTATCCGGTTTAAAAACGATGGTATTTATTATGGTGTTGATCCTGAATTGGCCGATTGGCCTAACCAATGGCATTGTTTTGGTCAAGACTCAGCCAGCATTAGCTTACTCAATCAGATTGAGGAATTAGGCCATTTAGCGCCCCTCGAAAACCAGCTATTTTTGAGCTGGGATTCGCTTTACAAGTTTTTGGCGGATGAAGCGGATAGTTCAAATGAGTTACTCAAACTACTGAAGTTGCCTGAATTTACAGATTTACGTCCCAGTCTTGCCAGTCAAGGATCGTTGGAAGATTTAGATTTTCGCATTACATTGAGTGACTGGATTAGTCCGCAGGGTAACAAGCTTCAAATAGCACCTGAGGTTACAGGTGCGGTTATCCAGTACCAAGACCATCAATCCCTTTTACCAGAAGCAGTTTGGCGTTTGGTTAGTGAAGTGCGTACTTTTTATTCCCTACCTCAAGAAAGCCGAACTCCACAGGTTAATCGGCAATCTTGGAGTTTAATACGCCGTTATGCTTGCTCTGCAAAGGTGCCAATGGTGGATTTTTTACAGCGCACGGTAGTGTTGTCGCCAGAAAAATTGCTGTTGCATTTACATAAATCAGCCGGTGTAGGCAACAAAACCGTCCAAGTAGAACCCGATTTTGATGGGGCTCCTCCGCAATGGCTGGATACGTTTGATAAATACACCACTGTACCTGAACGGTACGACATTCCAGATGGCCAAGGCATTATTCAAGTTCTGGTTTCGCCTCAAGTACGTTCAGTGTTGCAGGAGTTGCGGCGCTGGCCGGGGCGTTATGTGGCAGGGCAACGTGCAGAAGTTTTCATTAGAAATCCCTATGCCGCGTTGGGGGATGATGCTGTCGCCGTTATTGATGAAGCTCAATTTGAAGAAGCAAGGGAAGCTGCCGGCATTGAGTTTGAACAGTTTTTTATTGATGTTGAGAATGACGAAAACGGTAAGATTATTGGCGTAGGCTTACTGATCGAATCTACATCATCTGCAAGTCAACAAACCAATCGCTATGCGTTTGCTGATACCAAGGAGCTGGATAGTTTTATCAAACGCTTTGATCGACATATTCAAGCGGGCTTTCAATGCTTGGCCTGGGAAGGTTTTGAACTTGAAATTTTAGGCGACGCTGAATACCAATTAGCAAACCTGAAACTGCTTCTTTGGGAGTGGATGCCAACACCGCTTATTAGTATTGCCTATGCTGATATTTTTAATTTGGGCCGTTACTCTGAGCGCATAGAAGGCATTGGCGTTGAAAAAAACTATGTTTCACCGTTTATTGCCAGAAAGTCTGACGAAGACGGTTGGGTGCCATCCAATATCGAATTTGGCCTGGCTTTTGTGCCAGAAAATTCGGCAACCCCGGTAAATATTCAATTAAGTAATAGCGATAGAGAATCTATTCAGGAAGCTATTGATCAAGCAGAGCAAAAGCAATTAGATGTGATTTCTATTCCAGGTGTTGATAAGCCTGTGTCGGTTGCCGAAGCTAAACAAATTCTGGAAGTCATTCAAACCACTGAAGAACAAATACAAAAAGGCGAGTTTTCCACTAAACAACAAAAAGCGCCATCTCAATCATTATTGCTAAAGAGCAATATTTATACGGTTGATTATCAAGAGAATAGAAAGCAAGCATTGGAGTTACCTAGCGATAGTCAGGCTAGATTACCAAGTGTTTTACGTGAATCTGTCAGTCTGAAACACCATCAACTACAAGGCGTCGCATGGCTCCAACATCTTTGGTGTCATGCGCCACAACATTGCCGAGGCGCATTATTAGCTGATGACATGGGCTTGGGGAAAACGCTGCAAATCCTTACATTTATTGCACGTTGCATTGAAGAAGAACCAAATATAAATCCTATCCTGATTGTGGCTCCAGTATCGTTACTGGAAAACTGGCAAGAAGAGATAGACAAGTTTTTTAAGCCTCAGGCTATGTCTGTCTTGATGTTATACGGCAATCAGTTAAAGGATCAAAAGCTTGACCGCTCAGAAATTGACCCTCAATTAGTACGCGAGGGATTGGTTAAATTCTTAGTTCCAAATTGGTTAGGAAACGCCAAGGTGGTCTTAACCACCTATGAAACCTTGCGAGATTTAGAGCTTTCTTTAGCCTCTCAGCATTGGTCAATTATGGTTTGTGATGAAGCCCAGAAAATTAAAAACCCCAACGCGCTGGTGACCCGCTCAGCTAAAAAGCAAAATGTTCGGTTAAAAATTGCATGCACAGGAACCCCTGTAGAAAATTCACTGGCTGATTTATGGTGCCTGTTTGACTTTATTCAGCCTGGACTGTTGGGGGCTTTAAATGATTTTGGCTCACGCTATCGCCGACCTATTGAAGCTAAAACAGAAGAAGAAAATGCCCGCGTTAATGAGTTAAGGGCATTGATTGAGCCGCAAACGCTTAGGCGAACTAAAGCACAAGTGGCGAAAGATCTCCCCAGTAAAATCGAAGTTGAGAGTTGTCGCATGTTACCGCTGTCAACTTATCAGCGAGATTTATATCGACAGGTTATTCAAGCCTATCAGGCAAAACAAAACGATAGTGTCATAAAAAATCACTTAGGGCTGATTCAATATTTACGACAACTTTGCACAAGTCCGTATCCCGTTGGCGCTAAAGCCGCACTTGATGAACCGCTATCAGAAAGAGAAATTAAATCCCCAAAGTTAAAATGGCTTTTAGAATTATTAGTCGATATTCGGCAGCGAAACGATAAAGTGATCGTATTTGTAGAGTTTCTTGATCTACAACGGCAACTTCAGCGTTATATTGCTGAACGTTTTAAGGTGTTGCCCGACATTATTAACGGCTCTACATCGGCGGCAGCATCGGCAACTAATAGTAGGCAAAAACGAATTAGGACTTTTCAGGAGAAGCCAGGGTTTGGCGTTATTATTCTTTCCCCGCTAGCTGTTGGCTTTGGCGTTAACATCCAGGCGGCAAATCATGTCATTCACTACACTCGCACCTGGAACCCTGCTAAAGAAGACCAAGCAACCGACAGAGCATATCGAATTGGTCAAACAAAGGATGTTTATGTCTATTACCCTGTAATAACTGCTGAATTTGTTACCTTTGATATGAAACTCGACAAATTGTTAAGCAGGAAAAGAGCCCTTTCCGATGACATGTTAAACGGCTGTGGCGACCTCTCATCTTCTGAATTTAGTGATCTTGGTGCTCCCGAAGGTGGTGAAGCTTTTAATCAATAATTTTTCTTGATTAGCTAGATGCTTCAGCTAACCGAAGCCATTCAGCCGGACGAGGCCCAATGGCAACGGCCGCGACCAGTAGCCTGGTTGGCAGTGTATCGAGTTGGAAGCGCCGGTTGAATCGATATGCGAACGCTGCCAA
>JAUYMX010000459.1 GCA_030699345.1 Methylococcaceae bacterium | reverse complement strand
CCTGTTGGCCGGAAGATGCGGCGCCATTAATTACCTGGCCCTTAGTCATCACCAAAGGCCCGCATAAAACCCGCCAAAACTTGGGTATTTATCGTCAACAAGTCATTGGTAAAAATAAAGTCATCATGCGCTGGCTGGCGCATCGAGGCGGCGCGCTGGATTTTAAGGAATGGCAAATCGCGTATCCTGACAAACCGTTTCCGGTGTCTGTTGCCTTGGGTGCTGATCCTGCCACCATTCTTGCTGCCGTTACACCGGTGCCGGATACCTTGTCTGAATACGCCTTTGCCGGCTTATTACGAGGCAGCAAGACGGAACTTGCCAAGTCGATGATTAACGACTTGCAAGTACCTGCCAGTGCTGAAATTGTTCTGGAAGGGTTTATTTATCCCGGTGAAACCGCACCGGAAGGGCCTTATGGCGACCACACCGGCTACTACAATGAAGTAGCTGAGTTCCCGGTATTCACCATCGAAAGAATCACCCAGCGCCAGGCACCTATTTATCACAGCACTTATACCGGTAAACCGCCCGATGAACCTGCTATCTTGGGCGTGGCCTTAAACGAAGTGTTCGTGCCGATCCTACAAAAGCAATTTCCGGAAATCATCGACTTTTACTTGCCCCCTGAAGGTTGCTCATATCGCATGGCGGTGATCAGCATGAAAAAGCAATACGCCGGGCATGCCAAGCGGGTAATGCTGGGAACGTGGTCTTATTTGCGCCAGTTTATGTACACCAAATTCGTGATTGTGGTGGATGACGATATTGATGTGCGCAACTGGCAAGAAGTTATCTGGGCCATGACTACACGAATGGACCCGGCCAGAGACTTAACCATCTTGGAAAATACGCCGATTGATTATTTAGATTTTGCCTCGCCGGTGTCCGGCTTGGGTTCCAAGGTTGGTTTCGACGCCACCAACAAGTGGCCCGGCGAAACTAATCGGGAATGGGGCAGAACGATTGTAATGTCGCCCGATGTCATCAAAAAAGTCGATGCGATGTGGGATAGTTTGTTTTAGCGTCACTATCTCAGTCGATGGCAGGAAGAGATATTAGGGAACCTCTATAAATTGCACTTCGACAAGCTCAGTACCCACAGGGCATAAATGCAACGGTATCTTATAAATCAACCTGTTCCGTTCGTGGTGAGCAAAACAAGCCCCCTGTCTGCGGCATGGCGTTACCACGAAACAGACGCTGTTT
>JAUYMX010000458.1 GCA_030699345.1 Methylococcaceae bacterium | reverse complement strand
TATGTCAGAACAATGCGTATTTTGTGGACACAAACACCTTATCGACAAAAACACACGCTACATTTACCAAAAGGATCAACAAATGCTAGTGGTCGATAACGTTCCCTGTTTGGAATGTGCATTTTGCGGAGAACAATACTTCGATGCATTAGTTTTAAACCAAATTGAAAACGACTACTTGGCTATTAGCCAACATCAAAAACAGCCAGCACGCACTATGCAAGTTGCAGTTGAGGAATTTTCTAATTTACTGTCATAACATTCAATCTACCCATAATGACCATTAACCCAGATCAAATCATTAGATTTTCCCCGATGCATCGTCTGCAATGGGAAGAAGCCCAGCAAAAAGACGTGATACTTTATCCTGAAGGTATGGTCGAGCTAAATCAAAGCTCTGCTGAAATCCTGAAATTATGCGACGGCACTCGCAACCTCGCACAAATCGTCAGCGATCTGGAAGAGAAGTTTGCAACTTCGGGGCTTACCAACGACATTACCGCTTTCTTAGAGGTCGCTTTAAAAAATGGCTGGATCCAACAACATTAAAATCACCCCGCCGCGCTGGCTTCTGGCTGAGCTCACTTATGCCTGCCCGTTACAGTGCCCTTATTGCTCGAATCCGATTGATTATGCGAACTATCAATCCGAATTGGACACTGAAGACTGGAAGCGCGTACTCACGCAAGCCCGCAAAATGGGCGCAGTGCAATTGGGTTTTTCCGGCGGCGAACCATTAACGCGTAAAGACTTGGTCGAACTGGTCAAACATGCCAGAGATTTAGGCTATTACTCCAACCTGATCACTTCCGGTTACGGCCTGACGGAAGAAAAGATCATCCAACTCAAAGAAGCCGGGCTTGATCATATTCAAGTCAGCATTCAAGCCAGCACCCAAGAATTAAACGACCATATCGCCGGCACGACGTCTTTTCAAACCAAAAAAGAAGTGGCGCATCTGGTCAAAAAACACGGCTATCCGATGGTGCTGTGCGTAGTTATCCACCGCGAAAATATTCACCAAATGCCGGAAATTTTGGCCATGGCAGAAGAGCTGGGCGCTGATTATCTGGAATTGGCGAATACCCAATATTACGGCTGGGCGCATGCCAACCGAGATTTATTACTGCCGACCAAGGAACAATTTGAACAAGCCGAAGCTGTGGCCCAAGCGTTCAAAGAAAAAGTTGCAGGTAAAATGAAGATTTATTACGTCGTGCCGGATCTTTATGAAGACCGCCCCAAAGCCTGTATGAACGGCTGGGGAACGACATTTTTGACGATTGCGCCGGACGGCGTTGCCCTGCCCTGCCATTCAGCACGCGACTTGCCGGGCCTGGATTGTCCGAATGTCAAAGACTTCAGTATTGAGCAAATCTGGAATGAATCCAAAGCCTTTAATTTCTTCAGAGGCTTTGAATGGATGCAAGAACCTTGTCGTAGCTGCGATGAAAAAGAAAAAGACTTCGGTGGCTGTCGCTGCCAGGCATATTTACTAACCGGCGATATGACCAACACCGACCCGGTATGCAGCAAATCGCCTAATCATGGAGTTATCCAAGAAGCCATTGATTCAGCAAAAGCCAGCGCGGAATCGGCAAATGAAAAGCCGTTGATATTCCGTAACAGCAAAAACTCCAAGCGGCTATCTAATAAGACTTAACCGCGACTTACCCCGCAATCAACGCCAAAGTGACGTTTTAGTAACAGGCATTTAACTTTTAACAAAAACGTCATTCACTGGTTAACTGCATGAATCAATCCATTGATATGTTGTTAATTTTCAAAATTAACAACATGACTCTGTAATACCCTTCAAATTGAATTCCCTCTGCCATCTGCCTATAAGACCACCCAATTTAGGGATTTTTCGACAGCGACTGCCTGTATCTGATTGGCAATATCATCGATTTACGGATATTTGCACGCCCAAAAGATAGTTGCCATTGGCGTCGGTGAACTGCGGTAAGCCTGACGCATTGCTATGGACATCAAGCAACGTGACTGTGACATTTTGTTCGCCAGCTTCGCTGTTGTCTTGAACGCCGTTTTTATTGGTGTCCAGCCAGCCGCGATTACCCAGTTCGGCCAATTGGTTCAATCCAGCATTTCAACTCAGGTCGGTATCGCCTGCTATCAATTGGGTGCATGCAGGCAATTTTAGTGGTGAGGAACGAAACATTCCGCACAATCTGAGGCGAATGACACAACTGCCACCAAAAGAACTCAGAATCAAATTATTACTTTCCTTACTGCTCCGCAGGGGAAGTAAAACATAATCTCAAGACATAAAAAAACCGGAAGCCAGCGAACGCCGACTTCCGGTTTTTCATCGGACAACTACTTGATAATGCTAATACCTTTTAGCAAATTAAGAGCTTCGTATAGAGCATAGTCTTTCATCTCAAGTGGTTCGTCTTTTTTATCTTTATCATCCTGTAGATTTTTCTTTGCATCTTCGGTTTTATTGCCATTCTGCAAATGACGGGATAAATCAGCCTCTTTAATAGGTGTGAATTCACCTTTATCTAAGGATTCCAATTTAACACGAGCCACAGCCACATCCGGCTCAATGCCTTGGGCCTGAATAGATCGTCCTGAAGGCGTGAAGTAGCGAGCTGTGGTTAATTTAACTGCAGCGCCGTTGCTGGTCGGCAGGATGGTTTGCACTGAACCTTTACCAAACGATTTTTCACCCATGATGACGGCACGTTTTTGGTCTTGTAAGGCACCTGCAACAATTTCAGATGCCGAGGCCGAACCGGCATTAATTAGCACAACAATCGGAGCACCGTTTAATAAATCATCGGGAGCCGCATTGAAGCGCATTTCTGAGTTAGCAATACGTCCTTCGGTATAAACAATCAGGCCGCTTTTAATAAATGCGTCGCTAACTTCAACGGCAGCGTTAAGAACACCACCGGGGTTGTTTCTTAAATCCAGCACCAAACCTTTCAAGTCACCACCGTTTTCTTTCTTAAGTGCAGCGAGCGATTCTTTAAGACCTTCGCCAGTACCTGACTGAAAACTGCTTATACGCAAGTAACCGTAGCCTTTTTCCAGCATGCGGTTTTTTACACTTTTGACTTTTATTATGTCGCGAATTAAGGTGATTTTCAGCGGCGCTTCTTCACCTTCGCGAACAATAGTTAACAAAATTTTGCTACCAGGCTCACCACGCATAAGCTTGACTGCATCGGTTAAACTCATGCCTTTTACCGGCTGTTCATCAAGTTTAACAATTAAATCGCCAGTTTTAAGACCGGCGCGTTGCGCCGGCGTATCGTCAATAGGAGAGACAACCTTGATAAAGCCGTTTTCCATGGTGACTTCTATACCTAAGCCGCCAAATTGACCGGTTGTGCCTTCTTTTAATTCCTGGTATTCGTCAGCCGCTAAATAGGCGGAATGAGGATCCAATCCACTTAGCATGCCGCGTATTGCGTCTTCCAACAGTTTTTTGTCAGACACAGGCTCGACATAATCTTGCTTGATACGCCCAAATATTTCAGTAAAAGTGCGAAGGTCTTCATAGGGAAGCACTTCCGTGTCTGTTACGGCAGCACCATTATTTTTCTCTGCAAATACACTACCGCAAAGACCAATGATGACGCCAAAGGTTATCCCTAAGGACAAAACAAATATATTTTTCTTTTTCAACATGTAATTTCAAACTCCAAACAATCAATTTTTAATAGTCATCAACGCACTTCTATTACACCCGGACCTTTATTGTCGGCACCATGCAATAGGATCAACCGGCTTACCTTTTTTGCGTATCCCGAAATACAATCCCGACTTGCCATTCCCACCACTTTGCCCGGCAGCGGCAATCACTTCACCGGCATCAACCTTGTCGCCTTTATGTTTATAAAGACTCTGATTAAATGCGTAAAGCGTCATATAGCCTTCGCCATGGTTCACAATCATTAGCCACCCATAGCCTTTTAGCCAATCAGCATAAGCCACCGTACCATTAGTGACTGCGCGTATATCGGCCCCTTCTTTGGCGTCAATTAACACGCCATCTGCCCATGCCCCCCCATCGGCATTGCCAAACTTGTTGCGCAATTGGCCTGTCACTGGCCAAGGTAACGTTCCTTTTAGCTCGGAAAAATCACCTTTGATTACGGGGAAATTCGCCTCAGAGTCAGAGCCTTTGACGCTTGCACTAATTACTGTCTGATGGTTGAGTTGTTCTTCTACACGTTCAACGGCAAACTCCGAGTCGCCGGTGCTTAATTGCAAAGAAGCAATGAGATTTTTAAGTTTACTTTCGTTTTCTTTCAAACGATTTAGTTGTTGTTCATTAGCAAAATAATCATCGCCTAATTGATTCAACAATCTTGCTCGTTTTTCTCTAGCATTATCAGCGGTAATGCGTTCTGCTCTTTGTTGCTCCAAATCCTTTTCTAGCAGCGACGTTTCTTCTTGCTGCCGCTGCTCCAGGCTAGCTAATTGTGTCATTGAATCGTTAGCATGACTTAGCTTGGATACTCGCGCGGCATTGAGGTAATCATAATAGACCAACATTCGGCTTGATAACGCCGGATCTTTTTGATTTAACAACAATTTCAATTTTTCTTGCTGCCCCATAGCATGGGCGGCTTTAATTTGTCCGGCAAGTTCTTTGCTTTGTTTAGTTACTTCATTTTGAAGCAGCGCCATTTCTTTATGAATCTTGCTTAAGTTATTTTGCTTCAGCTCGACTTGTCTTTCTAACGTTCTTAATAGCGCGGCAGTTCGTCCATAGAGTTTTTCAATCTCTGCCAATTGTTCATTTACGCTGGATTGCCCGATCACCTCGGCGTTGCCGGATGTCAAATACAAGCTCAGTAAAAAGCAATAAATTATCTTTTTGATCATTCACTGTTTTGGGCTGTAATAAGTGATCGACCAGTCATTTCAGGTGGTTGCTTTAATCCTAGGATTGCCAACATAGTGGGTGCCAAATCTGACAAACTGCCACCTGCTGCCAATTGACCTTCACCACATACATATACCAAAGGCACAGGATTAGTAGTGTGAGCGGTATGCGGCTCACCGGTAACCTTGTCACGCATTTGCTCGATATTGCCATGATCAGCTGTCAATAACATTCTGCCGCCTACCTTGTTTAGTGCATCAACTATACGTTGTAAGGCTGAATCTACAGCTTCAACAGCCAAAATGGCGGCATCCAGAACACCGGTATGGCCAACCATGTCACAATTGGCATAGTTGCAAATAATGACGTCGTATTTGCCGCCTGTAATAGCTTCGACCAAATGATCGGTGATTTCGACGGAGCTCATTTCCGGCTGCAGGTCGTAAGTTCTGACTTTGGGTGAGGGCACCAGAATCCTATCTTCTCCGGGAAATGGAGCGTCTATACCGCCATTAAGAAAAAATGTTACATGGGCATATTTTTCAGTTTCGGCCAATCTTAATTGAGTCATTCCCAACGATGAAAGATACTCACCAAGACCATTTTTTATATCGATTGATGGGAATGCAACATCATAATCAAATTCATGATGGTATTCCGTGAGGGTACAAAAGTAACCATTGTGTGCCGCCCGACCTCTATCAAATGAATCAAAATCTTTAGCGGTAATAGCTTGGGATATTTCACGAGCGCGATCTGCGCGAAAATTCATGAATACCACTGAATCGTCCTGATCCAACGCTAACGCATGACCTTCATCAGATAAAATTGCTGTAGGCAAAACGAACTCATCTGTTTCGCCCCGGTTATAAGCATCTTCCAGCGCTTGTGTTGCCGATCCGGCGTAAAAGTCAGCTTTGCCTTGTGTAATTAAATCATAACCACGCTTAACTCGATCCCAACGATTATCTCTGTCCATCGCATAAAATCGTCCAACAATCGACGCAAATTGACCGACACCGAGAGCTGCAAATTTCGCCTCAAGCAGAGCAATAGACGTTGCTGCACTCTTGGGTGGCACATCCCTTCCATCAAGAAAAGCATGTAGATAAATTTTATCCAATCCCTTTTTGGCCGCCAACTCAATCAACGCGATTATTTGGTCTTCATGGCTATGAACACCACCTGGAGACAACAAACCTAAGATATGCAGGGCTTTTTTGTTTATTTTGGCTCTATCTATAGCTCGACAAAGTACTGGATTAGCAAAAAAGCTACCATCTCGAATAGCGTCGTTAACTTTTGAAAAATCCTGGGGAACATATCTGCCTGTACCAATATGTATGTGTCCAACTTCAGAGTTACCCATTTGATTTTCTGGCAATCCAACAACATGCCCTGAACAATCCAAAAAAGTCATCGGATACTCTTGCTGAAACTTATCCCAGCAAGGTGTTTTAGCCAATGCAATCGCGTTGTAGTCAGGATCAGAGGAATAGCCAAATCCGTCAAGTATCAATAGCACCAAAGGCTTAGGCCGATTCAACAGCATTTATTATTCTCCAAACTTAAATTAATCATGACCCTGCTGATTGTGACCAAAAGGCCGGTATAATCTCACACCCAAATGATTCAAATTAATGTATCATTTATTTAGTTTTAAAGTTTTCAACTTAATTTTTACATCAATACTCAAGCAACAGTTATATTAAACACGTTTACTACAGTTTTGTATAAATAATTGTCCGCATTTCCTCATTAACATCCCGGCCTTGTAAGTCAAGTCATCAAGCACTCTATGGAAAGCAAGCACGATCAAACTTTGTATGCGGATAGCGACATAATCAAAGCCGCTCAACGCCTAAAAGCCATGTCGCACCCCTTACGATTGAAAATATTGTGTGTACTGGGAAATCAGTCCATCTGTGTACAAGATATAGTTGAGCAGGTAGGTACTAGCCAAAGTAATATCTCTCAGCATTTATCGATACTCAGAGAAAAAAATATTATCGGCTCTAAAAAAGAAGCGAACCGTGTCTACTACTTTATCGACGACGCTCGTGTTATACAGCTGATTAAAATGATGCAAGAAGTATTTTGCACACAACATTAACCTTATCTTTATTACTTACAATACATTCAAATCATGGACCGTTATCTGGAATTTATCTTAAACCACTATTGGTTATCAATTGCCTTCGCTGTAGTTACTTTTCTTTTAATCCAAGAATTTTTTGATACTACTTTCAAAAAATTCATCTCTATTTCACCACTCCTAGCCGTTGCCAAAATGAACGACAGCCAGACAGTAGTGATTGATGTACGCGAACCGCACGAATTTATTCACAATCATATTGAACAAGCTATCAATACGCCATTAAGCAAACTTGCCGATCACCTCGGAAAGCTCGAATCTCATAAAAAAGATGCTATTTTGATCGCTTGCCAGTCAGGTACTCGTTCTGCAGCTGCAGCAAAAATTTTAGCCAAGGCCGGATTTGAGCAAGTTTTTGTTATTACCGGCGGCATGCAAGCCTGGGAAAATGATTACAAATTACCAATAAAAGTAAGCAGCAAAAACAAACCTTCTTTATAACCTCTAATCTGAGCAAAAAATCTCATGGCCGAAGAAAATACCCCAGTAGAAAAACAATTCTCCATTCAAAAAATTTACACCAAAGATCTATCGTTTGAAACGCCAAACTCACCGAAAACCTTTACTTTAAAATGGGAACCGGCTGTCGATTTCAACTTAGGTACGCATGTTGAGACATTGGAAAATTCTTTATACGAAGTCATTTTGACCGTGACAATCACAGTTAAAAGCGCAGACACAACCGCTTACCTGGTTGAAGTTAAACAAGCCGGCATTTTCTCTTTAGCTGGGTTTACTGAACAGGAACTAGGCCCCATGTTAGGTAGCTTCTGCCCTAATATACTTTTCCCTTACGCCAGAGAAACTGTTTCTGACATCGTTGCCAGAGGTGGGTTTCCACAAATGCTGTTAGCCCCTGTCAATTTTGATGCGCTTTACGCCCAACACCTGCAACAAGGACAGCAAGCAGGCAGTTCAGAAACTATCAACTAATTAGCATAATGAGCCAAAAAATATCCGTCCTAGGCGCTGGCTCTTGGGGTACCGCTTTAGCAATGCTGGCCGCCAGAAATGGTTGCCAGACAATGTTATGGGGACATAAACCCGAGCATATTGCCGCGCTAAAAACTGACCGCGAGAACAAACAATACTTGCCTGGTTTAGCTTTTTCTGAAAACCTGTCGGTGACTTCTGATTTGGCTGAAGCCGCATCTTTTAGTGATTTAATCCTGGTTTCAGTACCCAGCAGAGCCTTCAAAGATACCTTGGTCAAGCTTAAGCCATTAACAAAAAGTAACGTACAGATTGCTTGGGCAACCAAAGGTTTCAATCCGGAAAATGGTTGTTTGTTGCATGAAGTGGTAAATGAAGTTTTTTCTACTCAGACGCCAGCTGCCTTTCTCTCTGGCCCCAGCTTTGCTCGTGAAGTGGCTGCTGATTTACCTACTGCAATCACCATAGCGTCCGCACAACCGCAATTTGCCAGCCAGTTGGCAGAAATTCTCCATAGCGGTCGGTTCCGGGCTTACACCAATTCGGACTTAATAGGCGTAGAAGTGGGCGGGGCGGTAAAAAACGTCATGGCTATTGCTGCCGGCATTGCTGATGGCTTGGGTTTTGGCGCCAACACTCGTGCAGCATTAATCACCCGCGGCCTGAATGAAATTATTCGGTTAGGGATTGAACTGGGCGGTAAACAAGAAACATTCATGGGCTTGGCTGGCTTAGGCGATCTTCTTTTGACATGCACCGACAATCAGTCCAGGAACCGTCGTTTTGGGCTGGCGTTAGGTCAAGGTAAAGATAGAGTCACAGCTTCCCAAGAAATTGGGCAGGAAATTGAAGGCGTTTCAGCGGCGAAAGAAACCTTTCTACTGGCACAAAAGCATGGCATTGACATGCCAATTACGGAACAAACTTATAAAGTTCTGTATGAAGGTCTGGCCCCCTTGACGGCAGTTGAAAATCTGTTGGCTCGCGACCAGAAATCTGAATCCTAAAATAGGTTAATTGTCAGGGAAGACGATTAACAACCTAATCTCTTTGCTATTCAAACACCCGGAAAAAATTAAGCGGCGTTGGCTTAAAAAACAAGACCAACGCCGCTTAACTTTGTAACACTATCAGCTATTTAAGCGCTGCGCCTGCAAAAGACAATTGTCGCCATGCTTCGTACAAAATAATGGCAACAGTATTTGACAAGTTCAAACTGCGACTATCGACTTGCATTGGTAAATATAAACACCCTTCAGCACCCAGCTCAGCGAGAACACTCGCAGGAAGACCCCGAGTTTCTGGACCGAATAAAAAAGCATCGCCAGATTCAAATTTAACATCACTGTAAATCCGCTTACCTTTTGTAGTTAACGCAAAAATTCGTTTGGGCTGCACTGTCTCAACAAAATCAGCCAATGTTTCATGCTCTATGACGGCCACCCACTCATGGTAATCTAATCCGGCGCGACGTAATTTCTTGTCATCTAACTCGAAACCAAGAGGCTTTATTAAGTGCAACTGCATCCCTGCATTAGCACACAACCTGATTATATTACCTGTGTTAGCGGGTATTTCCGGCTCATAGAGCACTACATGAAACATCGACAAAGCTAGTTGCCAGGATTAACTGGCGTCAATTTCCAAATATCATTGCTGTATTCAGTAATCGTTCTATCGGTTGAAAACTTGCCGCTGTTGGCACAATTCAGAATACTCATTCTGGTCCACAGCTCTTTATCTTTATATGCTGCTTCTACACGTCTTTGCGCATCAACAAAACCACGAAAATCAGCAATAGTCATCCAAGGATCATGGGGGCTTTTTATTGACTCCACAATACAATCAAAAATACCTGGTTCGAACTGATTGAAATGTCCACACTCCAATAATTTAAGAACTCTCTGCAAATCTTCATCTTGTTCAATGAATGAGAGAGGATTGTAGTGATGGCGTAAATCTTCAACCTGATCTTCAGTCAAGCCGAACAAGAAGAAGTTATCGTCACCCACTTCTTCACGTATCTCGATATTAGCGCCATCAAGCGTACCAATTGTCAAAGCTCCGTTCATCATGAATTTCATGTTGCCAGTGCCTGAAGCTTCTTTACCCGCAGTAGAAATCTGTTCAGATAAATCAGCGCCTGGACAAATTTTTTCCATTGCCGACACGCGATAATTAGGCAAGAAAATCAACTTCAGCCTAGAACCAACATCAGGATCATTATCAATAACCGAAGCAACATTATTGATTAACTTGATAATCCGTTTCGCCATGAAATAGCCTGGCGCAGCCTTGCCGCCAATTAATACACAGCGCTCGGTCCAGTTAGCTGTATCACCACGTTTAATGCGATCATAAAGATGAATAACGTGCAAAACGTTCAACAATTGCCGCTTATATTCATGGATACGTTTTACCTGGACATCAAACAACGCATTCACATTTAGATCCATGTCATGCTCTTGCTTTTTGAAATCCACCAGCTTCTGCTTCGCACTTTGCTTAATGTCGTTCCAACGCTTACGAAACGCCGGGTCGTCAGCAAAAGGCTCTAATTTTTTCAACTGTGACAAATCGGTTACCCAGTCATCGCCGATAGTTTTAGTAATTAATGCCGCCAAATCGGGATTGCAAGCAGCTAACCAGCGACGTGGTGTAACGCCGTTAGTTTTATTATTGAATTTTTTTGGCCAAAGCTCATAAAAATCTCGAAACAAGCCTTGCTGCAATAATTTAGAGTGTAATGCCGCCACGCCATTGACAGAATAACTGCCTACGATAGCTAAATAAGCCATACGTACCTGCTGTTCAGGGCCTTCTTCAATCAGCGACATGCGCGCTAATCGGTCTTTATCCCCTGGCCAATGAGCAGAAACTTCGGCCAGAAAATGAGCATTGATGGCAAAAATAATTTCTATCAACCTAGGCAACAATTGCTTGAACAGCGTAACAGACCAACGCTCAAGCGCCTCTGGTAATAGCGTGTGATTGGTGTAAGCCATGGTGCTGCCGGTGATATTCCAGGCATCATTCCACGCAAGCCCATGCACATCCATCAACAAACGCATTAGCTCGGCAACCGCGATGCTCGGATGCGTGTCATTTAACTGAAAGCAATTTTTCGCTGCAAACTCAGAAAAATCGTTGCCATGCCGCCCCACCCAACTGGCGATTACATCCTGTAAGCTTGCCGATGCCAGCAAATACTGTTGTTTTAGTCGCAGCGCTTTGCCGTTTTCGTTAGCATCGTTGGGGTAAAGAACCATTGAGATATTTTCAGCAGTGTTTTTTGCAGCAACAGCTTCTGCATAATCACCCGCATTAAATTCTTGCAAATCGAATTCTTCAGTGGCTGTCGCCTTCCACAACCGCAGTGTATTGACGGTACCATTCTGGTAACCAGGTACCGGGGTATCAAAAGGCACCGCTAACACATCATGGGTATCTACCCAGGACACACGCTCCTTGCCTCGCTCATCAATATGAGTTTCAGTACGGCCACCAAACTTAATTCGATGTGCATATTCGGAACGCTCAATTTCCCAGACATTGCCATTACGTAGCCAGTGATCGGGTTTTTCCACTTGCTCACCGTTGACGATCACCTGAGAAAACATACCGTACTCATAACGCAACCCATAGCCAGTCACCGGCAATTGCAAGGTTGCACAACTATCAATAAAACAAGCCGCCAAACGGCCTAAACCGCCATTACCTAAGCCCGCATCAGGCTCACTATCAACCAATTCCTCAAGCTCAAGACCCAAATCATACATAGCCTTTGAAACCACATCGTCAATGCCTAAATTAAGCATCGCATTACTTAGACTGCGGCCCATTAGAAATTCCATCGACAAATAGTAGGCTTTCCTGCAGTCCGTTTCCTTATAAGAGTTATAGGTTTTTTTCCAACGCTCAATTAAGCGATCACTGACGGCCAGAGATAACGCTTCGTAAGCGTAATGTGGAGACCGGCAATTTTCGTCACGGCCTAAACGGTGTCCGTAATAACGTTTAAAATCGGTTACTACATGCTTCTTATCCATGCCCAAATTGGGCAACGTGGTAATGGTAGATTTTGGCTGACTGGTTTTGAACTTTCTATTTGGCATGTTCTAAATATTCCCAACAAATAACTTAAGCTTGGATGGTAACTATTTTTACATGGTTAGACAAAACATTCTGCACGCGCTTGGCAGATAAGTTGTTAATTTTTATGCCTGACAGGATCTACTGACAAAATTATCGGTATTAAGTGTCAGCTTTTTTTACACTTTACCCTTAAAAAACAATTAATAATTGCTCACCCACTCTATAACGAATAAGGCTACAACCCTTGCGATTCCTATGACCGACTGCTATTTTCTTTTCACATATTCTTAAAGTCGATAAACTAAATATCTTATAAAATTCAATAAACACGCCAAAAGTGTCATGTTTTTTTACACATTTAGAAGCAAGCAATCCAGTAAAAAAATATCTTATTGATTTATAATGAATTAATAGCAAAAACTAAGTTGGTGTTAATTTTGCTAGTTATTTTAAGACTAATTTCAGATTTGGCTGACCTGCAGTCCACCATAAGATGGTCACAAAAAACTTCACTTAAACTTCAACAAGGTAAAGATTTATGAAAAAACTATTTGGCTCCATTTTATTTTTTGCTGCGCTGTCTACGGGAGCTGCAAATGCTGCAGTAACGACTCATCAATTTACAGGCAATTTTAATACCGGTAACGATGTCTTTACATACGCTTTTACAATAACTGAAGACACTCTCGCTACATTTGAAACCTTCGGCTACGCCGGTGGCACTTTGGCAAATGGCACTCCCGTTGCCGATGGAGGCTTTGATCCAACACTAACGTTGTTTGGCTCAACGTTTGAAACCCCGGTTATAAGCGACGGCGGCGATGCCGTAGGAGATGATCGTAAAAGCGCAATAAGCGACTACGGTTGGGATGACTTAATTACATTAACGTTAGCGCCTGGTAATTACATCATTGCCGTAACTCAATTTGATAACAATTGGAATACTACAATTAACTCTTGGACCAACCTAGCTGTTGATACATTTATTGATTCCGGCAATAGCCAAAGAACTGATGCTTATGCCTTACAAGTAACTCTGGCGCCTGCACCAGTCCCAGTTCCCGCTGCCATGTGGCTGTTCGGCTCCGGCTTGTTCGGTTTGCTATGGAGCGCAAAACGCAAACAAGTAATCTAGGCACCAAATCGCTTTAGCTCTAAAACTAAAAACCCGGCTGGAAAATATATTTCCAGCCGGGTTTTTTATTGCCTGAAAAAAATCAATTTAGTTGATTAGCAGCATCTTTTTACGCCATGCCATTTTTCATCCTGCCATTGTTTAAAAAAATCTTTTTTACTTAATGGCCTATCACAAGCATGCAGACAATCGACATTATGATGGCGTGCAAAATGCTCTAAATATCGCTCATACGCATCGTCACCAGAAAGCCGCCTCAGTAGTCGCCAAGCAGCTTTAATGTTATTTAGCATCAATCACGCACCCATTCTTCTATAAGCCTACTTGGACTGTAAGAAACTTCAGCCAATGGCGGCACCGATTTTCCCACCAAATAACGATAACTCACTCGCAACATATCAAACACAATCAGCCATAGCAACGCGACAAAAAACAAGGTTAGCCAAGCATCCAGTTGTAAGTTAACTATTAATTGCGGGGCGATTTTGGCTTTTTCAGGAGTAAAACTGCCTGCCGCCAACTTAGCGGCAAGATCTTCGGCTCCAGCAAAAAAACCGATCCGCACATCATCGCTGGCAATTTTTTCCCATGCTGCACTACTGGTAATAACAACCAGCCAAAGTAAAGGCACTCCCGTTACCCAGGCATATTTAAACTTATCCGATTTAACCAAAATCCCTGTTGCCACACACAATGCAATCGCCGCCAGCAATTGATTAGCAATACCAAATAATGGCCACAAGATATTAACGCCGCCATTGGGATCAATCACGCCTATATAAAGGAAATAGCCCCAGCCACCAACGACTAAGGCACTGGTAAAAACAACTGACGGTGCCCAAGAGGTTTCACCCATTTTCGGCCAAAAGTTACCCAACATATCTTGCAACATGAATCGCCCGACACGCGTACCCGCATCCAACGTGGTAAGGATAAAAATCGCTTCAAACATAATGGCAAAGTGATACCACAACGCCAACAACTTCTCACCAAAGGCACTGCCAAAAATACTGGCCATACCGACCGCCAGAGATGGCGCACCGCCGGTACGGGCAAACAATGTCGACTCGCCCATTTGATTTGCCAACAACTGCATCTGCTCCACTGTCACTGGAAAGCCCCAGGAAGAGATTTTTGCTACCGCATCAACTTCAGCCAATCCCACCACTCCGGCCGGACTGTTTATCGCAAAGAACACACCTGGGTCGAGAACGGTTGCAGCAATCATTGCCATCAGCGCGACGAATGACTCAAGCAGCATGGCGCCATAGCCAATCATGCGAATATCGCGCTCGTTGATTAATAGCTTAGGCGTGGTGCCGGAAGCGATCAGTGAATGAAACCCGGAAATAGCCCCGCAGGCTATAGTGATAAATACAAAGGGAAAGAGCTTGCCGCCAAAAATCGGCCCAGTACCGTCAATAAATTGCGTCATCGCCGGCATTTTTACTTCCGGCTGCAAAATAATAATGGCTACGGCCAACAGAGTAATCGTGCCCACTTTAATGTAAGTCGATAAATAATCGCGCGGCGCCAACAACAACCAAACCGGCAAAATCGCTGCCGCAAAGCCGTAAGCCATCACGCACCAAGCCAGCATTAAACCTTCGTGATCAAATAACTTACGCAGTTCTGGATGGTTATCAATCCAACCGCCGGCAACAACTGACAGCAATAATAAAATCACCCCCAATGCTGACGCCTCCAGCACTTGACCTGGGCGAAAAAAACGCATGTAAAATCCGACTATCATCGCAATAGGAATGGTCGCAGCGACTGTTGCCGTGGCCCATGGGCTATGTTTCATGGCATTGACGACCACCAACCCTAAAACAGCAATCAGAATAATCATGATGCTGAAGGTACCGACTAATGCCGCCGTGCCGCCTAGGGGGCCTAATTCATCGCGCGCCATTTGTCCCAAGCTTTTGGCATCACGCCGGGTAGACAGAAACAACGTCACCATATCTTGAACACAACCGCCCAGCACTGCGCCGAATAAAATCCACAAGGTACCCGGCAAATAGCCGAATTGTGCTGCCAATGTTGGCCCAACTAATGGCCCGGGGCCTGCAATCGCTGCAAAATGATGACCGAATACAATCCAGCGATTGGTTGGGACAAAGTCTTTACCATTATCCAGGCGCTCCGCCGGCGTTGCACGAGTGTCATCGACCGTTAGTACTTCTGCGGCAATCCAAGATGCATAAAAACGATAGGCAATGCTATATACAGACAATGCCGCCGCCACAAACCACAAGGCATTGATGTGCTCACCACGATTCAGGGCAATCCCAGTTACAGCCGCAACACCCAACAAGGTGATAAGTATCCAGATTATTTTTTTTAGTAACTTATGCATGACCAGGCTGGCTCCTTTTGTTTGCCAATTTAAGGCAATTATCCAAAAATTCAGTGGCTATGACATAGCCTGATATATCTATTGGAAAAACGCTGATATAACCAGTGCGATATTTAAAAACCCCACTAGTTACTGTTTTTTATGCAGACTCAATTGAATGGCGTGTGACGCTTTTTAGTTGTTACAAAAAATCATCACTTTGCTGGATAACTTTTGAAAACTTGATGGTTGTGCTTATCATCGAAACTGACCACGTTATAGGCGTCAGCTTCAGACCCCATTTCCATTCCCGGGCTACCATTCACCATTCCGGGCACTGTGATTCCAGTCACCTTGGGTTTTAGTTTTAATAGCGTTGCAATATCACTGGCCGGCACATGACCTTCTATCACGTAACCATTAATAATTGCGGTGTGACAAGAAGCCAGCTCTGCACTAATGCCGTACTTATCTTTAAGAGACTGAACATCATTAGTAACAATGTCCTTAACTTTAAAGCCTTCTTTTTGCAGATGATCTAACCATTTGCCGCAACAACCGCAAGTAGGGCTGCGATAAACCGTAATCTCTTTGGCATTTGTATCCTCGGCGTTCACTTCCCCATAACCTGTCAGTAACAAGCTCAGCACTAATAAATTTTTCGCTATATTCATCGTCGTTACCTTAGCAAACCGATTTTTAAGAAAGGTGATAGGCTGGACTATATTGCCGCACTGCATCAACCATAGCTTTAACATGCTCAGGGTTAATATCGGGCAAAATGCCGTGCCCAAGGTTAAACACATGCCCAGAACCCTGGCCATATTTAGCTAAAACTGTTTTTACTTTTTCAGTAATCACTTCAGGATTGGCATATAAAGCGACCGGATCCATATTGCCTTGCAAGGCGACTTTATTGCCAACTCGGGCGCGTGCTTGCTGCATATCTGTTTGCCAATCCAGCCCCAAGGCATCATAACCAGCATCTGCCATCAGCTCCAGCCACAAGCCACCGCCTTTAGTGAACAAAATAGTGGGGATTTGTTGCCCATCCACCTGCGTGCTAAGCAATGCTCTCACTTGTTTAGCGTAATAAAGAGAAAACTCACTGTAATCTTCAGTACTTAACATGCCGCCCCAGGTATCGAATAGCATAACGGCCTGGGCGCCAGCCGCGATTTGTGCATTTAAATAAGACGCCACCGACTGCGCAAGCTTATCCAGCATGACATGCATCAGCTTGGGCTCGTTATACATCATGGCTTTCACTTTTTGAAAACTCTTGCTGCTGCCACCTTCGACCATATACGTAGCAAGCGTCCAAGGGCTACCTGAAAAGCCAATCAGCGGCACACTGCCTTGTAGATTCTTTCTGATCAACCTAACGGCATCCATGACGTAGCGAAGTTCATTTTCCGGATCAGGGATGGGGAGCTTATCAACATCGGCTGCAGTTCTGACCGGATTGGTAAATTTTGGCCCTTCATTCTCAGAAAAATATAAGCCCAAGCCCATCGCATCAGGCACAGTCAAAATATCGGAAAATAAAATCGCGGCATCAAATCCATAGCGTCTTAATGGTTGCAAGGTCACTTCGCAGGCCAACTCCGGATTTGTACACAAATCCAAAAAACTACCGGCTTGTTCCCTGACTTTGCGGTACTCAGGCAAATACCGACCAGCCTGACGCATCATCCACACAGGAGTGCGATCAACAGGCTGTTTTAATAAGGTTTTGATGAAAATGTCGTTTTTTAGTGAGGGCATGGATTGGATCGCCTTAAGTGTTGCGAGTCTTATATAAAAATCAAAGTACCAGTAAGTACCGTTGTTTGAGTTTGTTACCGGGCTCCGGATTTTCTTGCTAGGGCATTTCGGAATTCCGGCGGTAATGTCTGACGAGCCTTGTTGGCCGCAGCAGCGCTATCGAATGAACCGTAGAACAAAACAAATTTTTCTTGTCCGCCAACTATTGATTTAGTTACTCGAAAGCCTGCACGTAAAGCCGGGTATTTATTCTGAATATCATCTATGGATGATTGTTTTGATAACACCATCAATTGCAATGTGTAATCGCCAGCTACAGGCAAAATCTTTTCAACTTCCGGTTTTTTATCTTGCTGCTCCAGCACTTCTGGCGCTTTTTTGACTACAGGTAGGATTTCTTTAGGAAGCGGCTTGGCCGCTTCAATACTGTTTTTTGTAGCATCTGCCACGGGAGGGGTTAACAGTGGCTCAGTTTTATTTTCAACAATTTGCTGGCTGTTTTGCGATTCAATTTCCACCGTAACTAGAGGTTCTGAGGGCTCAATGAGCTCGTCGAGCAAAGGCGCTTCTGTTTTTGTTGTTAGTGATGGTAATTCGGGCGGAGGCGTTATTGGCTGTAAAACTGGCGGTATTGAAGCAACAGGTTGCTCGACAACTGGTGTGGGGAGAGATTTATTTTCGGTATTAGCGGGATTTAAATACTGCACAGCCAACACTGTCGAGACCAGGGTGGCAACAGCGACAACCATCCACCACTTCCCTTGATTACCCTGTTGAACATTAGACAAAACAGGTATTTGCTCAATAATTTTTCCGGGAATACCATGCGTTTCCCGATAAACAGTTGCTATTAAATGTTCGTTAACCGCATCAAAGGACACTGGCGTCCAAGGTTGGCTGGAGAGAGCTAATAAAAACTCGCCACATTGTTTTTCAGAAAGCGGCGGAATTTCAATAACATGACAATCATCCAGCACCCTGTCGGACTTGCTTTGCACATGCAACTCGTCATGGGTAAGTACAAAAACCACTCGCAAGACAGGATGTGCAGATGCATATTGAACAATAGCTGTGATCAACCCCGGTACTAAAGTGCCGGCATCATCAATAATCAATACACACTTTCTGTTGGTTGACGCTTGCAAACCGTTCAGCCCGATCTGCGCCAGCTGCTCCTGGATAACTTCAAAACTTAATCCGGCATTACCTTGCAAATGACAATATAGCCAAGACTGATTTTCACGCTCCTGCAATATCTTAAGCAGCGTAGTTTTACCAATACCTTCGGGACCACATACGACCAATGGCTGGGGTAAATTGGTCAATAAATGAATCAATAATTCCAGTTTCTGGGTACGCTCTTGTGAAAT
>JAUYMX010000122.1 GCA_030699345.1 Methylococcaceae bacterium | reverse complement strand
GGCGGCGGCCCGCGCTATTGTTGACTTCGACATTCCATTGATCGGCGTCAATTTGGGCCGACTGGGTTTTTTGGTGGATATTTCGCCAAATGAGCTTCCAGAGAAACTGCACAACATATTGCAAGGCCGTTACACCGAAGAAAAACGCTATTTACTACGTACCAAAGTGATTCGCGACAACCGCATTATTCACGAAGAAACCGCCGTCAATGAAGTCGCCATTCATCGCTGGGTAACCCCCAGCATGATTGAAATCATCACCAAAATTGATGGTGTGTTCTTAAATTCACAGCGTTCTGACGGCCTGATTATTTCGACACCCACCGGCTCGACTGCCTATTCGTTATCCGCAGGCGGGCCGATTTTGCACCCGTCACTAAACGCTTTAGTATTGGTGCCGCTTAATCCGCACACTCTCTCCAACCGTCCGATTGTGATTGCTGATTCTGTGGAAATTGAAATCAGCTTTTGCCAAACCACACAAATCAATGCCTTGGTTACTTGCGATCATATTGAAATACCGGAAGTGCTGATAAGCGATACAATTTTGGTTAAAAAAGACCCCAAACCCATTAGAATTCTGCATCCTGAGGGGCATGATTTTTTTGCTATTCTTAGGAATAAATTAGACTGGAGTCGTGGCTACCACAACAATCCCAATGCTACTCAATCTTAATATTATCGACCTTGCGGTCGTCAAATCCTTAAATCTTGATCTTGATAAAGGCATGTCCGTGCTTACCGGCGAAACCGGTGCCGGTAAATCCATTTTATTGACCGCCTTGGGCCTGGCGCTGGGAGACAGAGCTGATTCCGGCTATGTCAGGCCTAACAGCAAACGGGCAGAAATCAACTTGGAGTTTGATCTTGACGACGCGCCGGAGGCACACCATTGGCTGAAAACTAACGAACTGGATGACGACCATCATTGTTTGATTAGACGCATCATCAATAGTGACGGCCGCTCCAAGGCCTACATCAACAATCGCCCGGTCACCTTGCAAGCCTTGCAGGAATTAAGCGAGAAACTGGTGGAAATTCACGGCCAACATGCGCACTTAACCCTGCTTGATGCCGACGAACAACGCCGTTTATTGGATGCTTACGCTAAAAACCAGCCTTTACTGGATCAACTGAACGACAGTTACCGGCAATGGCACAGTAGCCAAAAAGAGCTAGCTCATCTAGTTAAAGCCAGCCAGGATCAAACCGAACGCGAAGAACTACTGCGCTACCAAATCGATGAATTACAGCAGCTGGAT
>JAUYMX010000421.1 GCA_030699345.1 Methylococcaceae bacterium | reverse complement strand
AGTCTAATTTTTAGAATTTGGAGAAAAAATTGCAGCAAGATGCATTGGATCACCTATTAAGAGGTGTAGACGAAGTTTTAGTCAAGCAAGAGTTGGTTAAAAAGCTTGAGGAAGGGCGGCCTGTAAGAATAAAAGCTGGTTTTGACCCAACAGCCCCGGATTTGCATTTAGGCCATACTGTATTAATTAATAAGCTTAAGCAGTTTCAAGATTTGGGTCATGAAGTGTTGTTTTTGATTGGCGATTTTACTGGGATGATCGGTGATCCAACGGGTAAAAATGTTACCCGCAAGCCCTTAACAAGGGATCAGGTTATTGAAAACGCTAAAACGTACGAAGAGCAGATTTTCAAAATTTTGGACCCAACTAAGACTCTGGTTATGTTTAATTCCAGTTGGATGAATGCGATGTCGCCTGCTGATCTTATTCAGCTCGCAGCGAAACATACTGTGGCTAGAATGTTAGAGCGAGATGATTTTAATAAGCGCTTTAAAAGCGGTCAGCCGATCGCTATTCATGAATTTTTGTATCCCTTGGTACAAGGCTATGACTCGGTGGCAATGAAAGCAGACGTTGAGCTCGGTGGTACTGATCAGAAATTCAACTTATTAGTTGGGAGACAATTACAGGAAGTCTATGGTCAAAAGCCGCAAGTAGTTATTACCATGCCAATTCTTGAAGGGTTGGATGGTGTGCAGAAAATGTCCAAATCGCTTAATAACTATATAGGTATAGCCGATGCACCTGATGACATGTTTGGAAAGTTAATGTCGATATCAGATAAGTTAATGTGGCGTTACTTTGAGTTATTGAGTTTTCGACCTATGGCAGAGATCAAAATATGGCTAGATGAGTGTGAGCAAGGCGCGAATCCTCGTACTTATAAGGTAAGACTTGCCCAGGAAATTGTGGAAAGGTTTCACAGTGCCGAAGCTGCTGCTAATGCACTGGAGAATTTTGAGGCTAGATTTCAGCGTGGCGCATTACCTGATGATATGCCCGAAATGGAATTAAAAATAACGGGTGATTTCTACAGCATCACAAACCTACTAAAAGACGCCGGTTTGGTGGCGAGCACTTCTGAAGCCATAAGAATGATCAATCAGGGGGCTGTAAAAATTGATGGCGAAAAGGTGGATGATGTTAAGTTGGAACTGCAATCAACTGTCGGGCAGGTATACCAAGTGGGTAAGAGAAAGTTTGCGCGAGTAAAAATCATTGCATAAGTTTGTGATTAATCATGCAGCATTAGATTTTATGATTAATAGCATTAGCGAGAATTCAAGGTGAGCTTTAAATTCTCGCTTGACACTACGTGTCAGATAGCTATAATAGTCGGCTCTTCCGGGGAAACAACTTCTGGAAGAGGGTCAGGGTGATCAGATAGTTAAACAGGGTGTTGAAAATAAATGTTGACACGCTGAATTGGGTCTGTATAATAGTTCAGCTAAACCAGGCGAAAGTCTAG
>JAUYMX010000419.1 GCA_030699345.1 Methylococcaceae bacterium | reverse complement strand
GATGAGCTCCTGATATTGCAAATTGCCCCACATGATCAGGTCGTCTCCCAGCATTTGGGTATTAAGCGGCCGGATTTGCGGTAATAGAAGTTTGCTGGATAGCCCCAGATTGCCAACGCCTTTGTAGCCGCCGACCAAGGTCGGGGCAATGGTCAGCACCAGCGCGTCGGCTAATTGCGCTTTCAAAAATGCGGTAATCACTTGGCTGCCGCCTTCTACCATCAGCATCGTTATGCCTTTTTTCCACAGTAAATTGAGCGCGTCGGCCAAATTGACACGGCCATCGGCATCACCTGCCAGCGTTATAATTTCAACCTGACTGCCGAACTCACTATCATTGGTTAAGCTCGTCAACACCCAGCAGTTTTGATCAGGATGTTGGCAAAGACGTGCGGTTGGCGGCATGCGCAAGCGGCTGTCCAGTACGATGGGTTGGGGATTGGCTCCTGGCCACTCGCGCACGGTGAGTTGCGGGTCATCGGTCAGCACGGTGCCGATGCCTACCAGGATACCGTCATGCAGGCTACGCAGTTGATGGGTGAGCTGGGTAGCTTTACTGCCGCTTAATGCCAACGATTCGCCCGCACGCGTAGTGATGCTGCCATCCCAGCTTTGGGCATAACTTAAGGTAACGAACGGGCGATTTTCCGACGCCTTAGCATGTTTGTGGGCAGTCAACCAGTGTTCAATTTGCTGGTTAACCGTCATAAAGCGCGCTGTTTGATTGGCTTAGACGGTGGCGCAAATTGCAACAGGTGGTCCATGCGTTGGACTTTAGTGAGCAAGTAGCTTTCGTTGTCAGAATTGACCGGAGCTTCCAGCGGTACGCGCTTATTGACCTTAATGCCTTCAGCTTCCAGCGCGCTAATTTTTAACGGATTATTGGTCATCAGCAATACCGATTTGACGCCTATATCTTCCAAAATACGTGCCGCCAGAGAATAGCTCCGTTCGTCCGCGCCATGCCCCAACAGCAGGTTGGCATCCACAGTGTCGTGGCCTTGGTCTTGCAAATTGTAAGCTCGCAGTTTTTGCAACAAACCAATGCCTCGGCCTTCTTGGCGCAGATAGACCAACACGCCTGCGCCTTGGTTGGCAATCATTTGCAAGGAGCGATCCAGTTGTTCGCCGCAGTCGCAGCGTCTGGAACCCAGCACATCGCCGGTAAAACATTCGGAGTGGATGCGTACCAATACATCATCTGCCTCGGACACGTCGCCCATGTAAAAAGCCAGATGTTCCTTTTTATCAAGAGTATTGGTGTAGTAACAGAGTTGAAAATCGCCGTATTTAGTGGGAATACGGGCACAGGTCATTCGTGAAACGGTGGGTTTGGACATAGTGAATAAATTGTGTTGCAGGGACTGATGCTACAAAAACTAATATCAGTGTTATGAACGCCCGCAAGGCAGGCAAAAAATAAATTTCGGTTCGTGAAAATAAGTTCCAAGGGGATTGGGTTAGCCTCTCAGTCAGCTTATCTATCAACCATTTTGCGACCTACCTGATACGGGGGTATCAAAGTACGATCTATTTGAATAGTCTCGCGGCACAGGCATTGACTGCCTAGACAATTTGGTGAACTCAGCATTTATTATGCCTCGAAATATAAAAAATGACTATTTTACTGCGGAATAAAAACCAGTCATTTTTTATGACGCTGGCCGAGTCTGTAGGGTTCGACTATGTTAAGAGGAATTATTGTCCCGGCAAATTCTCTGGTGACGCAGAATCGGGCGATAGAAATTTATAACTGCCTTTGCGCATATTGATAAACGCTAGTTCCGGTAAGCTCATCAGCAGACCGCGCATGCCGGTTGCTAATAATTGACCCTCGTCGAACGGTGACTTAACTAAGCCAAACAGGCTCTGCCCAACCCCGGCAACGCTGTTGATGGCGCCAAAAATTGGCCTGAGCAACAAGGCATCATCGGTAAAAAACACGAACCAGGCATCATCGGGGTTGTAATCATAGAGACTGGCACTGACAACGTTGGATTCGCGGGCATACACCAGCGGCGGGAATTCTTGTTCATACTGTTTTGCCAGTTGTTGTTGCCGGTGCGATGGCAGCACGGTGATGTGCTTAACCGGATAGCTGGCTTGAACCATTGCAAACGCAGTAAACGGCACGATGTTCAGATGCTCATCAATAACACCGCCTAGCCGTTGCTGCGTTTCGGCACCTAAGGCTTGGTTAATAGTGTGAAAAATTTCCGTTACGCAATTACGCGTTAGCAGGTGATAGGCATAGTTTTGTTCAAGTTGCTGGGTTAGTTGTTGAGTATCTAGAACTTGCTGGTGTAATGCCTGTTGCAGTTGTTGCGACGAGAACTCGGGTAGGGCAATGGTCGGTAGGTTTATCGCTTTAACCGGCAGCGCTTGTTCGCCGTGGTAGCGCAGCGTTTGTCGATTATTGCTGACCAGCCATTCGTGGTAACGGTTCGAAGTCACTTCCAGTTGGCTGTAATGTTGTTCGTCGAGTTCTGTGTTGCCTAATGATTGCCATTGTTGCTGCCAGTCGGTTTCAGCCTTTTTGCGCTGCACACTCAACTCGTCGGCAAACCGCATCATATCTTCAGCCGCAATTACCGTGCTGTCAGCACTGAAATCGTCGACAAACACCCACTGGCCGGACTGTAGGGTTTGTTGCAGTGCAACTAAACGGCTCTTGGTGACTAATAACGCATAGCCCCAATCCTGACGTTATGACACGACCAAATTTTGAGCACTCTGCATTAATTGTTGCTGCAATTTATTTAATCGTTCAGTTTTTTGTGGATCGAGATGGCCTGCCGGTCCCGTAAGCGTTTGACAGGCGTCATTAGTCAACGGGCGCATTTCCTCAATAACCCGTAGTGCCAAAAGTCCGGTTAATAGATCGGTATATCGTTCGGAAAGTCGGTAATCCTTGGTGCCGTTTGTTACGATGGACAAGTGCTGGATGGCCGTGGTCAATTCGATCTTACGCCGTTGCAGAAAACCGCTGCCATGCTGCAATTCAAGTTGAGCATGCAGGCTTGTTAATATCGATTTGGCTGATGCTTTGGTCTGGCAGTCGCCGTGTGGCTCGGTAAGCCGGCCAACTGGAGCAAAATCACTGTCGTTAAAAAATAGACCTGCACCAGGTAGCTTTAAAATCCCCTCTCCCTCAGGGAGAGGGCTAGAACCTGATATTTGCCGAGATGAGTGCAGGGCAGTATGGGGGCGCAACCACCACTCCAATAAATAAGCATCTTTTTCTGCTGCTTGTAATTGTTTAAATTGCCGATCTTGCTGCCAAAAAAGCAGCTTGAAATGGTCTTGCAGCAAATTGAAAGTGGCGGCCGATACATCGACATCAGCGACATGCAGCGTGCGGTTTTGCAAAACGCGGTAATCGAAGCGGAAGCCTTCGGCGTCCTGTTTGAATAAACGGATCAGGCCGTTTTTAAACTGATAATGAAATACGTCATCGCCAAACTGCACTGCGACATGTCCGCCGCTGGAGCTGCCTTCGTTGGCTTCTATATATAAGTATTGAAAGGTATCGGCATTGGCGGTGTTGCCTAACAACACCGCCAATAGCGCCAAGAAACGCTTCAAATCTGCTTAATCCTTACTGTCGTAGCCTTGCTGGATTTGTTCCATTTTGGTGGTATCGGAATTGGCGAAATTCTTTTTATAGGTGTCGTAACCGACGCCTTCGATACGGGCTTTCTTAAGCGCTTTACCTATGCCTTTATAAGTATGGTCATCAGATTCCCAATCGCTAATACCGCGCTTTTTAGCAATATCGCTCAAACCGTTTTGGAAGTCGGCGTAGTCGGTCGTGCCGGACGTTGATTTAAGATAGGCGTAAGTGTAATCCTCGACATCCGATTCGTACTTGGTGCTGCCGCCGGAGAACGAAGATGATGAATCGGAAATGCTACCGATACTGTCAGAGATGGATCCCGAGCTATCCGAGAAAGAACAGCCATTCAGAATAAGCACACAAGCCGAGCCGGCAATTAATAAATTAAAACGGTTTGAAGCGAACATTTAATCTCCCAAATTAATACTTGCACGTTACTTAAGAGTATCTCGAAAAATTCCAGCATCTCGACTGTGTTCTACAAGCTCACAGCCCATACTCAAAGGCATTTTCGCCCCTTGTTGTTATAAATGCGGACGGCTAATCGACATCGATTTAGCTTTTCCGAACGGCTTGCATTCTGATACCAAAACAACCTGTTTGGCAATATTTACCCTCGAGATAATTAAATTGCTGAAATTGCTAACGACATCAAATTTTTCATATTGAAAATTTGTTTGACAGGGTCTAACGCTAAGCGTTATTAATAAATGGCTCTTCAAATGTAAGGAAATTTGTAACTATTCAGTCTCTTGATCGAGCCGTCATGCGTAGGCTGGATAAGCGCTAGCGCATCCGGCAAAAGCGGTGGATGCGCGTTGCTTATCCACCCTACACAATAAACGCATAGCCTCACTCAGATTAATGACTGAATAGTTACGGAAATTTACCACGGCAGTTTTTTGCCACCTGCTTAAAAATAATCAATAACAATATCAAGGAGTCAGTGATGAACAACATACTTTCTAAATCAACTCGTCCAGCTGCATGGATAGTTTACCCATTATTAGGCGTTGGTTTATTGTCCTTAACAGCCTGTTCAACTACTGAAAAGGTTAAGCTCGAGCCAGTAAGCGTCAACTGCGGATTATTAGGCAGTGATTGCGCTACCAGACTGACTCCGGGCGGCAAAGATCAAATAGGTTTGCGCTACGTCAACCCAACTGCACAGTGGACCAGCTATAAACAAGTCATCATTGCCCCGGTAACCTTTTGGGGTGGCGACTCAACTAAAGTGTCAGCCGCTGATCAACAAACACTGGTTAACTACTTTAATCAACAATTACAAGAACAAGTCGGTAAGCAATTCCAGATCGTCAATCAACCCGGCCCTGGCGTCTTGAAGATTGATGTGGCGTTAACCGATGCGGAAACAGCTACGCCGGTATTACGCAGCGTAACCATGATCGTGCCGCAGGCACATTTGTTGTCAAACCTGAAGTATCTCGCTACTGGCACCTTCCCGTTTGTTGGTGGTGCGCAGGCAGAATTCCGAGCGACTGATTCCGTAACAGGCAAGATACTGGCAGAAGGAGTTGATAAACGTCTTGGCGGCGGCTCCTTTACTACCGGATTTCAATGGCAATGGGGCGACGCGGAAAACGCGATCAATACTTGGAGTGAATTGCTGACCAAACGTTTAGCAGCTTGGACTTCCGGTACAGAACAACCTTAGTCGCGTCAATAATAAGGAATATTTATGCAATCAATATTCAAACATAAACGTCTGGCGCTGGCCTTGGGGTTGGCATTTGGTGTTCTTTCTTCGGCGCAGGCCGAGGATAAAAAACCCAACATCGTGATTATTTGGGGCGACGACATCGGCCAGTCCAATGTCAGTGCTTATTCCAAAGGTGTGATGGGCTACAAAACCCCTAACATCGATCGTGTCGCCAATGAAGGTGTTCTTTTTACCGATTATTACGCTGAGCAAAGCTGCACCGCTGGGCGCTCTGCGTTCATTACCGGTCAAAATGTGTTTCGCACCGGTCTAAGTAAAGTAGGCCTGCCTGGTGCCGATTTGGGACTTAAAAAAGAAGATGTGACCATCGCTGAGTTGCTGAAAGGTCAAGGCTATGCCACCGGCCAATTCGGTAAGAATCACTTGGGCGACAAAGATGAGTTTCTGCCAACTGCGCATGGTTTCGACGAGTTCTACGGCAATCTTTACCATCTAAACGCCGAAGAAGAGCCGGAACTGCCGGATTATCCCAAAGAAGCTGATTTTCCAGACTTTCGCAAAAAATTCGGTCCACGCGGCGTGCTGCACAGCTTCGCCAATTCTGATGGTACCCAAAAAATCGAAGACACCGGCCCGCTGACCAAAAAGCGCATGGAAACTATCGATGACGATACCGCCAGCCGCGCTGCCGAGTTTATCGAGAAGCAAGTCAAAGCCGGTAAACCGGTGTTTGCCTGGGTTAATTTCACCCACATGCATTTTCGTACCCATACCAAACCTGAAAGCCTAGGTCAGGCGGGGCGTTGGCAAAGTTATTATCATGATGCGATGATCGATCATGACAAAAACGTCGGTACCGTGCTGGATAAAATCGACCAGTTAGGCATCGCGGATAACACTATCGTGATGTACAGCACCGACAATGGCCCGCACATGAACTCCTGGCCGGATGCTGGCATGACCCCATTCCGGGGTGAGAAGAACAGCAACTGGGAAGGCGCTTATCGCGTGCCAGCCATGGTTCGTTGGCCTGGACATATCAAACCTAACACGGTTTCCAATGACATCATTTCACATTTGGATTGGGCACCTACCTTGTTAGCTGCCGCGGGTGTTCCTGACGTTAAAGAACAATTATTGAAGGGCTACAAAACAGGCAATAAGAAATTCAAAGTGCATTTGGATGGATACAACCAGCTTCCTTACCTGACAGGGCAGCAGCCTAAGAGTGCGCGTGAAGAGTTCTTTTATTTCTCCGATGATGGCGATTTGACAGGCTTGCGTTATGACAACTGGAAAATAGTATTCGCTCAACAACGTGCGCCGGGCACCATGCTGGTATGGGGCGAACCATTCGTAAAAACTCGCATTCCTTGGCTCTACAATCTGCGTACCGACCCTTACGAAAAAGCAAGTATTACTTCCAACACCTATTGGGATTGGTATCTGGATCATGTCTTTCTGCTAACTCCGGCGCAAAAACATGTTGGTCAGTTCCTTGCGACCTTTAAGGAATTTCCACCACGTCAAAAGGCAGCAAGCTTCAGCATCGATCAGGTGTTGGAACAGTTGCAAACACCAGCCAATAAGTAAACGCTATTTGATCTAAAAACAGCAACCGCCGATTTTTCGGCGGTTGCTGTTTTTAGGTGCAGTGTTTTTCTTGGAGCGGGCGTAAAGCCCGTTTGCTGTGTTTTTTACCATGCCGCCGATGCTGGCGATGATCAACATTAGCCCAAGTCTTTATAAATGTGGAGGCTACGATGCCATTCAAAATGACAGCTTTTGTTTACTGGTCGGGCGTTTATAACGCCGGACTGGCACTGTTTCTGCTATTCCCACCGCTATACCTGGCAGTCGGCCTCAATATTCCCGCGCCTTTATGGGGTTGGTTGCTTGCCGGTTTTCTTGGCTTTACCAGTGCGGTATTGATTCTGGCGTCACACGATTTACGTAGGCGCGCTGCGTTGGTGTATTGGGAAGCGCTGCTTCGTTACGTTGCGGCATTACTGCTAGTTCCCGCCGGCTTGTTCGGCGATCTCGGCTTGATTGCCGTGCCACTGGGTTTAGGCGATCTTGCGATAGGTTTGGTGTACATGATTGGTCTACCCAAAGAATTGGCACTCTCGCATCGCGCCTTGTTTTTAGACCGGTTCGACTGAATGCATCGGTCGGCACTATTCAAAGCTAAATTCAGATTTTCCAATTGGACTAGCAACGTTAGAGGTAACAAAAATGAATAATTTAAGGCATCTGTTGATCAAAGCGGCAACGCTGTACGTTCTGGCTTTTTCGGCAGGAAATGCTCTGGCGCAAGAACAGTCAGGCTCTGTCGAGCAAAATGCAATTACTGCCATCGACATTTTGCTGGAACCTGACGCAACAATGCTCCAACACGCTGAGGCGGCCAATTCCCGCCTGCTCAAAGTCTTCCCTAAAGGCTTTGCATTGGACGCAACGCACCGTCCGCACATTACCCTCCTGCAGCGCTACGTTCGCACCGCGGACCTCGACAAAGTCTATGCTGCAGCCGATAAAGTATTGACTAAGCAAAAGCTGGCAAGCTGGAAGTTACAGGCAAGCAAATACTATTACATCCCCACGGGGGAGCTTGGCCTTGCGGGTATTGTCGTTAAGCCAACTAATAATCTTCTCAAACTACAAAAACAGTTGGTTGCTGCAGTTGCCCCATTTACGGTCAAAACCGCAACCGCGGCAGCGTTTGTCACTACACCCGAAGATCCTGAAATCAATCAGCCGACGATTGACTACATCGCGTCGTATGTTCCCAAACAAGTAGGCAAAACTTTTAATCCCCATGTCACCATTGGCCTTGCGACTGCGGATTATTTGCAGGGCATGCTTGCTGAACCGTTTGATGCGTTCACGTTTTCACCAGCGGGAGCGGCTGTTTACCAACTCGGTAACAACGGAGCGGCCCGGAAGCAACTCAAGACGTTTGAGTTGAAGTGATAAAGTCGGGAACCTCGAAAAGTCCACTCCGATCATGGTTCGACAAGCTCACCACGAACGGAACTCCTTGATTTATAAGACACCGTTCGCACTGAGTTTATCGAAGTGTAGGGTTTTTCGAGGTTCCCAGTGATTTGGTTACAAAATTGATATTCGTTAGAGGTTTCAAAATGACTCACTCATCCCGTGTTTTACTGAGCCGCAGCTTATTGTGTTTGGTATTTTTAGCATTTACCGAAGTTGCTTTGGCCAAGTCTTCGGACCCGTTACCATCCTGGAATAGCGGTCCGACTAAAACTGCCATTGTGCAGTTTGTAACAGGCGTGACCAAAAAAGGTGGCCTCGATTTTGTCCCGCCTGCTGAACGCATTGCTACGTTTGATAACGATGGCACGTTGTGGAGCGAGCAACCCATTGCCCAACTAATTTTTGCCTTAGACCGCGTGAAAGCGGAAGCACCCAAACATCCGGAATGGCAAGACACTGAGCCTTTTAAGTCTGTGCTGGTCGATGATATGAAGGGTTTGATGGCGAGCGGTGAACACGGCTTGGTGGAGCTGATTATGGCCTCCCACGCCGGCATGACCACCGAAGAATTTGAAAAAATCGTTAAAGACTGGCTGGGCACAGCAAAGCATCCGAAATATAACCGGCCTTATACCGAGCTGGTTTACCAGCCAATGTTGGAACTACTTAATTACTTGCGGGCTAACGGCTTCAAGACTTATGTTGTGTCCGGTGGCGGCATTGAATTTATGCGCACCTGGATGGAAAAAGTGTATGGCATTCCACCTGAGCAAGTTATTGGCAGCAGCATCAAAACCAAGTTTGAACTTCGCGATGGTAAACCCGTGCTGCTGCGACTGCCGGAAATTGACTTTAATGACGATAAAGACGGCAAGCCGGTAGCGATTCAAAAATTCATCGGTCGCAGACCGATTGCCGCATTTGGCAACTCCGATGGCGATTGGCAAATGTTGCAGTGGACGGCAGCTGGCGGTGGTCCAAGGTTTGAGCTTATCGTCCATCATACTGATGCTGAACGCGAAGTGGCTTATGACCGTAATTCAACCATTGGCCATCTGGATAAGGCACTTGATGATGCCGGGCAAAAAGGTTGGACGGTGGTGGATATGAAAAAAGACTGGAAGAAGGTGTTTCCTTTTGAGAAATAGGGTTTGAAAAGTTCACGGTGCTGTGTAAACGATGTAGGGTGGGCAGGCTGTTTTGCCCACCAACTCAAACTTCAAGGTGGGCAAAACAGC
>JAUYMX010000414.1 GCA_030699345.1 Methylococcaceae bacterium | reverse complement strand
TTACCGGCGCCAATGGTGCCGGTAAATCCAGTTTGTTTGCGTTAGTCAAAGGCGAATTGCATCCCGATGAAGGTGATTTTTCTATGCCGCCGGGCTTGGAAATTGCCCATGTTGCTCAAGAAACGCCCGCCGTTGCTTGTTCTGCCATTGATTACGTCATTGATGGCGATCAGCCCTTACGGCGCTTGCAACAACAACTGCGTGAAGCAGAACAAGCCGATGAAGGTTTAAAGCAGGCGGAGCTGCATAACGCTCTTGATGTGATTGGCGGTTACACGGCCAATGCCAGGGCGTCACGATTGATGAATGGCCTGGGCTTTACTGCCGATCAAGAAGCCAATGCCGTCAGCTCATTTTCCGGCGGCTGGCGGATGCGCTTGAATCTGGCGCAGGCCTTGATGTGCCGATCTGACGTACTGTTGCTTGATGAGCCGACCAACCACTTGGATTTAGATGCGGTGATTTGGCTGCAAGATTGGTTATGCAAATACCCCGGCACCTTGTTATTGATTTCGCACGACCGGGAATTTTTGGACACCATTACCGATCACATCGTCCATATCGAGCAAGGTCAGGCGGAAATTTATACCGGTAATTATTCCGCATTTGAACGCATGCGCGCGGAAAAGCTATCGCAACAACAATCTGCTTATCTTAAGCAACAACGTGAAATTGCCCATATTCAAAGTTTTGTCGACCGGTTTAAAGCGCAAGCGACCAAAGCCCGTCAGGCACAAAGCCGGATTAAGGCGTTGGAGCGTATGGAGCTGATCGCTCAGGCGCATGTCGATTCGCCGTTCGATTTTAGCTTTGCCAAGCCGCAAAAAATGCCCAACCCGCTGTTGACCTTGGAAAAAGCCGATATAGGTTACGGCCAAACGGTAATTATCAAACAGGCCGGTTTATCAATTTCACCGGGTGACCGTATCGGTTTATTAGGACCCAATGGTGCCGGTAAATCGAGCTTGATTAAAGTACTGGCGGGTGAAATGCAACCGCTGACCGGTAAGCGGCTGGAAGCTGAATCCTTGAAAATCGGCTATTTCGCCCAGCATCAACTGGAGCAATTGCGCCTTGATGAGAGTCCGTTGTGGCACTGTCAGCAATTGGATAAACAAGCGACAGAAAAAGAGCTGCGCAACTTTTTGGGCGGCTTTGATTTTCGCGGCGATAAGGTGTTGGAAGCGGTTAAACCGTTTTCCGGTGGTGAAAAGGCTAGGTTAGTGCTGGCGTTGTTGGTTTATCAAAATCCTAATTTGTTGTTGCTGGATGAGCCTACTAACCATTTAGACTTGGAAATGCGTCATGCCTTAAGCGTGGCGTTGCAAGATTATCAAGGTGCTATCGTCATAGTTTCACATGATCGCCATATGCTGCGTTCCGTGACAGATCAGTTATTGTTGGTGGCGGGAGGAAAAGCCCAACCATTTGATGGTGATCTTGACGATTATCGGCAATGGTTGGTCGAGCAAAAAAGGCCGGAAGAGAAATTGCAGATTGAAGATGCACCGGTGGTGTCGCGAAAAGATCAACGTAAATTGGAAGCTGAGCGTCGGCAAAAACATAAACCGTTATTTGATGCGCTAAAAAAAGCTGAAGCCGCTGTTGAAAAATACCATCAAGAA
>JAUYMX010000399.1 GCA_030699345.1 Methylococcaceae bacterium | reverse complement strand
TTCTTGCTGGGCTCTCTTCGCATCACGTGCTTTGTTGGAAATATCTCTTTCAAGATTAGCGCGCTCAGATTCACTCATTACTGAGGCATCTTTAGTTAGTTTTTCTTGTAAAGTCTGAATTTCTTTTTGCTGAGCTACCAGTTGTTTGTCGCGAGGAGAAAATGCTTGTTCCAAACGTTTTTTAGCTTTTTCTGCTTGCGGTGCCTTTTCGAGGACGGCAGGAATATTAACAAAACCAACTTTCAAATCTGCAAAACTTACATTCGCTGCAAGCAATAATCCTAAAAATAAGGCAATTTTTGTTTTCATTGTTAAAAAAACTCCGGTTAAGTGAAATAAGATAGAGGTTAAATGCGACGCAACGCGAAATTATAGGGGATAAGGCAGCAAACAAAAACAAGTTATCAAAAATTCTGACCGAAGTTGAATTGAAACATTTGTTTTTGGTCTTTGCCAGTAACCGTTTGATTATTATTATCTACATAAGTGTAGCTTCCATCATTCAACGGTAATGCCGCACTCACCGACAAAGCTCCGAATGGAGAGAGCCATTCACCAGACAAGCCTGCAGAATATTTCATATTATCTACATTCAAGCCGTCGCTAATATTTCCAGCATCGAAAAAGGTGCCTAATCGTACAGATTTAGTTTCTGATAGAAACGGTACAGGAAAAAATAATTCCGCATTACCGATAATTTTACTGGAGCCACCTAAGGGGAAACCATTCGAGTCCCTTGGACCTAATGTATTATTTTTGTAACCACGAATAGAGCCTGTCCCGCCACCAAAATAATTTTCGAAGAATGGCAATGTACTCGTTTTATCATAGCCATCGCCATAAGCAGCTTCCCCATGCAATCTAAGGGTAAGATCCTTAGCGATGGGTAAGTAAATCTGATGTTTATAACTGACTTTGTAATATTCCAAGTCGCTACCCGGCACAGTAGCTAATGCGGATAAACGTTGCTGCCCACCTTTGCTTGGAAAAATGGCTCGATTGAGGGTATCGTGCGTCCAACTTACAGCGGGTGCGAAGGTTAAAAAGGTATCGCCTTCTTTGTTTATAAAATCACTAATTTCCCTAGATGAAAAAGAATTGGTTTTTAATTCTGTGTTTTTGGCATCAAAATCAAACCGTAATTGGTCAAATTCATTAAGAGGAATACCAAAATTTAAACCGGCATTCATTACATTGGTTGAATAGTTAGCAATATTGATTTGCCCTGCATTTCGCTTGGTATAACCCAGGTTGTAACCTTGACTAACACCATCCACTGTAAAATAGGGGTTATAAAATCCCAACTGGTAATTTGTGGAAAAACTACTGTTATTAAACGCTAAATTGATGCGTTTACCGGAACCAAATACGTTATCTTGAGAAATATTGGCATTTAAAACGATCCCCTGAACCTGGGAAAAACCCACGCCGGCCATTAAATTTCCAGAAGGCTTTTCCACAACAGAATAATCAACATCAATCTGGTCAGCAGTCCCTACAACCGGCGGGGTTTCAACATTCACTGTTTCAAAATAACCCAAGCGCTCCAGTCGAGTTTTTGATCTTTCAATTTTAGAACTTGAAGCCCAGCTGCCTTCCATTTGGCGCATTTCACGACGCAACACTTCA
>JAUYMX010000384.1 GCA_030699345.1 Methylococcaceae bacterium | reverse complement strand
CAGGCCGCCCCCTCGCTTCCCTAATCGCGCTTGGCTACAAAATTGATCACATACACGAGCTCTACAAAGAGCATGTCCCAAGAGTAATGGCTCAAAAGTCTGCTACAGCTAAGACGGCAGCGTTAAACAATTTGGCGCAGGAGGTCTTCAAAGGAAAAACCTTCGAAGATGTCATGACAGGTGTAGGCATCGTAACTACAAGGTGGATGTACCTGCCACATATACATATGCTGAGTACAAGAGTGATGTGCTAAAGGCTCTTACAGATAGTTTCGGTACTGACGTTAAATCTGGTGACAAGGCAATTGCTATTTCAACGAACGGGAGCAGGCGAAAGGCTGATGTAATTGCCGCGATGCAGTTCCGCCGCTATTGGAAATTCAAGAGTACATACGACGTGGGATACGAAGAGGGAATCTGCTTTTTCAACGGGAGTAGTGAACGAATTGCCAACTATCCAAAACAGCACTCAGACAATCTGACTAACAAACATCAGAATAGCAACAAATGGTTGAAGCCGATGATTCGCATCCTCAAAAACCTACGAAGCCAGCTTGTCGGCGATGGTATCCTGAATGCTGGAGTTGCGCCGTCATATTACCTCGAAGGTTTACTCTACAACGTGCCAAGTGACAAGTTCGGCAAGAGTTATAGCGATTGCTTCGTAAACGCGATGAACTGGATTCAGAATGAAGCGGATAAGGACAAATTGGTATGTGCTAATGAGCAGTACTACTTGCTTTGGAATGACTCACATACTTCCTGGGAAAAGGCCAACGCAGAAGCGTTCCTAAACGCCGCTATCGAGGCATGGAACGATTGGTGAATACCCGTCTTATTAGAACGATCACTCTATCTTGAGTGTCTGCAATCCGCAACTTCTTCATCTTGATAATTGATCCTACCGTTTTTTAAGTTTAATCCCAGCAAGCAATTGTTCAGTTGGGGTTGACATATCATTGTTGCTTTTTTGAGCTGATAGTCCACCCAGCTGCTGAATAGGCTGGCTAGCCATAAAAGCAACCACCTCTTTGGCCAATTGCCTATCATTACGGTCTTCAGATTTACCTAGCAAATTGGCAATATTTGCCCAGGCATGAATTTCTTTGCTATGTACTTCTAAATTTGGTTTGGCGGACTTTCTGAAAATTGGGTGCTGCTGCCTAGCGGATTGATGCAGTTGATATTGATGTAAGG
>JAUYMX010000372.1 GCA_030699345.1 Methylococcaceae bacterium | reverse complement strand
GCTTACGTTCGCGATCACGCGTTCTTAATTCCAAACTGAATTCAGATTCTTGTGACGCTCTGTCATTAGGATCAGGAAAATTAGAAGCATCGTCCTGCATATGATGCACAGTGCGATCAACTTCATGCATTAATTCAGATTTCCAGTTTTTTAAAATGGTCTCAAAGTGCTTCAATTGAGGCCCATTCATGTATTCTTCACCGTCTTTTTCTATATAAGGCGCAAAACTAAAAGGTGATGCAACGGCTTTAGAATTATCAGTCATCCATTAACTCCCAAGGCAAGGTTAAAAACCGCGCATTTTTAGCAGAATAGTAAATTGATAGCAAGGTTTATTGATATGATCGGGAGCTTTATAAATTCAAGGCCTGACATGTTAGAAGACCAAGTAGCAAAACGAATCCACGAGATTTCGCCGTTTTACGTAATGGAGTTACTGCAACGTGCCAAACAATTAGAAGCACAAGGCAAAAACATTATTCACATGGAAATCGGCGAACCGGATTTTGCTACGCCGCACCCCATTATTGACGCCGGTATCAAACACTTACAGACCGGACAAGTGAAATATACCGCAGCAGCTGGCCTTCCGGAATTACGTGAAAAAATTGCTGATTTTTATCAAAAACGCTACGGCGTATCAGTTGCCAAGCATCGCATCTTCATCACCCCCGGTGCCTCAGGAGCGCTATTATTAGCACTGGGTGTCAGTCTAAATCCAGGTGAAGAGCTACTGATGGCGGATCCTTGCTATCCCTGTAATAGCAACTTTGCCAGTCTATTTGCAGGCAAGGCGAAAACTATTCCCGTTGACGCTCAAACGCAGTATCAAATAACCGCCGATCTGATTCAGCAACATTGGACAAAAAATACCCGTGGAGCGTTGATCGCCTCACCTTCCAATCCAACCGGCACCCTGATTTCACCACTCGATTTAAAACAGGCCGTTCACGCAGTGACTGAATTGGGTGGCTGTTTTTACTCTGATGAAATCTATCACGGCTTGGTTTATGGCGCGCAAGCGAGTACCGCGCTGGAGTTCAGCGATAACGTCTTAGTCATCAAT
>JAUYMX010000367.1 GCA_030699345.1 Methylococcaceae bacterium | reverse complement strand
CACTGAATTTTCACTGGTCGATGGCATCGTAAAAATTAAGCCGTTGGTTAAGCGCCTGGCTGAACTGAACATGCCTGCGATAGCAGTTACCGAGCATGCCAATTTATTTTCGTTAGTTAAGTTTTATAAGGCGGCGATGGGTCAAGGCATTAAGCCGGTAGCCGGTGCCGACGTACTGATTTTTAACCCGGAAGAGCCTGCTACACCTTATCGATTAACACTATTAGTTAAAAATAAGCTCGGCTATACCACACTGACAGAACTAATTTCAAAAGCCTATCAAGAAGGCCAGCATCAAGGTGTGCCGATGCTCAGGCGGGAGTGGCTTGAAGATAATCATGATGGCTTGATTGCGTTGTCGGGTGCAATGAGCGGCGACATTGGCAGGGCGTTATTAGCCGAAAATACTGAGGCGGCTACACGGCTGGCGCAGTTTTGGAGCGCAATGTTTCCGCAAAGCTTTTATCTGGAAATTCAGCGGGTCGGCAAACCTGAAGAAGAACGTTATATTGCTGCGGCTGTTCAACTGGCAATAGCTGCCGATTTACCGGTGGTTGCCACCAACGATGTGCGCTTTATCGAGCAAAAAGATTTTGCCGCACATGAAGTACGTGTGTGTATTAATCAGAGCAGGGTGCTGGATGACAACCGCCGTCCGAAAGATTACACCGACCAACAGTATCTACGCAGTACCGAGGAAATGCAGGCGCTGTTTGCTGATATTCCCGAAGCATTAGCAAACACGGTTGAAATTGCCAAGCGTTGCAATATCCAGCTGACTTTAGGTGAGAATTTTTTACCCGACTTCCCTGTGCCGGAAGGCATGACCTTGCCAGAGTTTATGACTGAACAGGCATTGCAGGGTTTGGAAGAACGATTGCAGCATCATCCTGCCAGCGGTAAAGGCACTGATGAAGAAAACCGGCGTGTGTATTATGAGCGCTTGGATTTTGAGCTGAAAATGATCACGCAGATGGGTTTCCCCGGCTATTTTATGATCGTTGCCGACTTTATTCAGTGGGCTAAAAATAACCATATTCCGGTTGGTCCAGGCCGGGGCTCGGGTGCCGGGTCTTTAGTCGCTTATGCGTTAAAAATTACCGATCTTGATCCCATCGAGTATGACTTACTGTTCGAGCGGTTTTTAAACCCGGAACGGGTCTCCATGCCTGACTTTGACGTCGATTTTTGTATGGATAGGCGCGACGAGGTTATCGATTACGTTGCCCGGCATTATGGTCGCGATCACGTCGCGCAGATTATTACTTACGGTTCCATGGCGGCAAAGGCCGTGATCCGCGACGTTGGTCGGGTATTGGGGTTTGGTTACGGCTTTGTTGATCGATTAGCCAAGCTGATTCCGTTTGAAATCGGCATGACTTTAACCAAAGCGTTAAAAGATAGCCCGGAGCTTAAGCAGCTTTACGATACTGAAGAAGAAGTCAAAGCCCTGATCGACATGGCACTGTCGCTGGAGGGCACGTCCCGAAACGCCGGTAAGCATGCCGGTGGTGTGGTGATTTCACCGACCAAATTGACGGATTTTGCGCCGCTGTATTGCGATCAAGATGGTAACAATTTGGTTACTCAGTTTGATAAGGACGACGTGGAAGCGGTTGGCTTGGTCAAGTTCGACTTTCTTGGCTTGCGCACGCTGACCATCATCGACTGGGCGCTGCAAACTATCAACACTAAACAGCAACTGCTGGGCCTGCCACCGGTCGACATCACTACGATACCCAGAGATGATCCGGCTTCTTACGAGCTATTGAAAAACGCCCAGACCACGGCGGTGTTCCAGTTGGAATCTCGAGGTATGAAAGAGCTGATCAAAAAGCTCAAACCGGATTGTTTTGATGACATTATCGCCTTGGTGGCGTTGTTTCGGCCTGGGCCGCTGGAATCGGGCATGGTCGACGATTACATTAATGTTAAGCACGGCGCTAAAGCGGAATACGCCCATCCTTTACTGGTGCCGATTTTAAAGCCCACTAACGGCGTTATTTTGTATCAGGAACAAGTGATGCAAATCGCCCGGGAGCTGGCGCTATACACCTTAGGTGGTGCTGATATGTTGCGCCGGGCGATGGGTAAGAAAAAACCGGAAGAGATGGCTAAGGAACGCGATAAGTTCACTAGCGGCGCCATACAAAACCAGGTGGACGAAGGTATCGCGACCTATACCTTTGACTTGATGGAAAAATTTGCCGGTTACGGTTTTAACAAATCGCATTCGGCTGCTTACGCCTTGGTGGCGTATCAAACGGCCTGGCTTAAAGCGCATTATCCGGCTGCGTTTATGGCCGCGGTGTTGTCGTCCGATATGGATAACACCGATAAAGTGGTGGTGCTGATTGACGAATGCGCGCAGATGAAGCTCACCATCTCACCGCCCAATATCAACATCTCCAATTTTCGTTTTACCGTTAATGATGCCGGGCACATTGTTTACGGGTTGGGTGCGCTCAAGGGGGTAGGGCAGGCGGCCATTGAAGATATGCTGGCAGAACGCACCAACAATGGCCCGTTTTTGGGTTTTTACGATTTATGTAAGCGGGTTGATTTACGTAAATTCAATCGGCGTGTGTTGGAAGCGTTGATTCGTGCCGGGGCCTTTGATGAGTTTGATGATAATCGTGCCCGCCATTTGGCTGAGTTGCCAACGGCTTTAAAAGTAGCCGAACAGCACGGCAAGATGGCTAAAACCGGGCAGAATGATTTGTTCGGCTTGGGTGGCGACGATACTGAAGATGAGACATCGGATGCGTACTCTTCTGTCGTCGAGCCCTGGACGGAAAATGAACGGCTGGCAGCTGAGAAGCTGACCTTGGGGCTGTTTTTAACCGGTCATCCGATCACTCAATACGAGCCGGAATTAAGGCAATTTACCAATGGCACCATCGCGTCATTATTGGCCGATGTGGAGCGCTCAAATATGCCGAGAGGGCGCAGTAAAATGGAAGCAAGGACGGCCGGATTGGTGATCGATTTGCGTACTCGGCAGACTAAGCAGGGGAAAACCATGGGCTTTGCGATGCTGGATGATCGCACAGGCAGGCTTGAACTTGCGGTGTTTGGCGACATCTATGAAAAATACCGGGTGTTACTAGCGCGAGATAGTCTGTTGGTGGCTGAAGGTGGCTTGGCTATTGATGATTACACCGGTACGTTGCGATTAACCGTAGAAAAGCTCTACAGCATGGAGCAAGCCAGGGAAGCGTTTGCCCGAGGCATTCAGTTAAAGTGGAATGTCGCAGCGCAAGGGTTGCAAGCGGGGGTATTTGTTGCCAAATTAAAAGCGGTGTTGCAGCCCTTTAAAGGCGGTGGTTGTTTGGTAGGTTTAACTTACACGTCAACACAAGCCAAAGCAGATTTACAATTGGGCGACGAGTGGCGAGTCAATCCGACTGATGAGTTGCTACTCAGATTAAAGGCTTTGGTAGGCGCGGATGGGATGGAAATTAAGTATCGCTAAAAGTAGTTGAGCCATTGTTAACAGTGACTCAACTACGGTGCAGATTCAACGCTTGCTGGATGCTTGCGTTGATTTTACAGGCTTAAGAATCGCTAACAGAGTCAGATCTTGTCGCTTCGATTACGACAGCTGGGCTAGGTTCTGAGACTGGCTTGGGAGCAGGCTGTTCGCGAGGGCTCACTTGATGGCTGTCAGTGTCCTGTTTGGGTTCAGGGCGGCGCTCAGAACGAGGCTCAGGCGCATCTGCGCTTTGATTGGCGCTGTTGCTAATGACTTGAGCAGGTGCTGACGGCTGTGCCGCTACTGCGTTATCAGCAGAATGCTCTGGGCTGTCGCTGGTATTGCCTTCGTTTTCCGGTTTTTTGTAATTTGGATTACGTGGTCTTCTGCGATTTGGGCCGCGTCTATTGTTATTTCTGTTGGCTTTACGCGGCTGCTCAGTTGTTTCTACAGCCGTTTCCGGCAATTCAGCAAAAATCAGCGAGTCATCAAATAGCTCTGGTATTACCGGTTCCGGGTTAGCTAGCGGCAAAATGGCTGTTGGTGGAATGTTTGGTTTAACGTTTCTTCCAGGGCCACGCGGCGGACGGTTGATAGGAGCCGCTTCTTGATTTTGCTCAGGTTTAGCCTTAGCTTGCTGAGTATTATCGCGATCTCTGTCTCTATTACGATCTCGTCCACGATTACGGTTTTGCTCATTTCTGGGCTTGTTATGTCGCGGCTGCTGATTGCTAGCAGCAGGCTTTTCTGGTTCAGCAGCACGCACCGGCTCGTTAATTTCAACGGTGGCAGTTGTGCCGATTAATTTTTGCCAGAAGCGTTTAATTAGGCTGGCAGATTCGTTTTTGTTTTGCACCGGCACCGGAGAATCATGCAAAAATTCCTTTATAGCTGGTTTTTCAGAGTTGTGTTTGATCTGTTGAGCAAACTCAGGAATGCTGATTTCTTCAGATTTTATTTGTGAATAACTGGATCTTTTTTCTTCAGCAGTTTCTTTTTCTTTAACACGCTCAATGTCGTAGGCTGGTGTTTCCAGATGCTTACTAGGCAAGACAATGATGTCTACTTTTAAGCGCGACTCAATTTGCTGGATAACGCTACGTTTTTCATTTAACAGGAAGGCGGCGCATTCAATAGGTAAATGCGCGATGACTTTTTCTGTGCCCCGCTTCATTGCTTCTTCTTCTAACAGTCGCAATACGGAAAGCGCAACCGATTCCACGTTGCGAATACTGCCTTGGCCTTTGCAGCGAGGACAAGTTATTTGAGTGGAGTCACCCAACGAAGGGCGCATCCGTTGTCTGGACATTTCCAGCAAACCAAAGCGCGATATGCGTCCGGTCTGAATACGTGCCCGATCAATCTTTAATGCATCGCGAAGGTGATTCTCGACGTTTTTTTGATTTTTGCTGGACAGCATGTCGATAAAATCGATGACAAATAAGCCACCTAAGTCCCGTAGTCTAAGTTGACGGGCAATTTCATCGGCAGCTTCTAAGTTGGTATTAAGCGCTGTTTCTTCAATATCACTGCCTTTAGTGGCGCGAGCGGAGTTTATATCGATGGAGGTGAGTGCTTCGGTATGGTCAATGACGATTGAGCCGCCGGACGGTAACGAAACTTCTCTGCCATAGGCAACTTCGATTTGTGATTCAATCTGATAGCGGTTAAACAACGGCACGGCATCTCTATAAAGCTTTGCCTTAGGCAAAACATGAGGCATGACTTGTTTTAAAAAGTTTTGTACCAGTTTGAAAGATTCTTCATTGTCGATA
>JAUYMX010000352.1 GCA_030699345.1 Methylococcaceae bacterium | reverse complement strand
AGCCGGGCACTTGGCGCGAACAGCAAGCATCATTAGTGCTGACCGAATGATTAGTGCCCCGCGCGGGGATTTTGAGGAATAACACATGACAAACAAGCAAATCGACATTAGGGTGAACAACATGGGGCATTATTTATGGAGTCGCATCGGCTTAGGGGTGGTGGTTTGGCTGTTGCACTCGTCTTTGGTCAATGCCGGTGACTTGGCATTATCAGGCATAGATTTTGCCAGCCAGGCAGGCGACAAGCTCCAGGTGCAATTAGAAATGACCGGCCCGGCTACTGCGCCAAAAATATTCAAAACTGACAATCCGGCACGAATAGCACTGGATTTTCAAGACACCAAAAGTGCTTTACCGAAAAAAATGTACTCAGTTAACCAAGGCGCGGTAAACAGTATTTATGTAGTGGAAGCCGCTGGAAGAGTTCGTGTCGTTGTTAATTTGCTTGAAACAACGCCGTTTGAAACTCAGGTAGAAGGCAACAAAGTGTTATTGACGCTAACCCGTGCCAAGGCTGTGGTTCCCGGTGTTACCAATGCCGCAATAAAGCCGTTGCCTCCGGTAGCTAAGCCAGCACCTGTTGCTCAAATCTCGTCGACAAGCGCTAAATCTGCTAACAATGTCGCCGCCGCCTTATTACCGTCACAAGCTATTAGCGGCTTTGACTTTAAACGGGGCGAAAAAGGTGAGGGACGGATACTCGTCAACCTGGCTAACCCGAATACCATCGTCAATTCTAAGGAAGAAGGCGGCAAGGTAATTATCAATTTCTTAAATACTCAATTGTCAGCCAATATGTCCAGACGTTTGGATGTTTCAGAGTTTGCAACACCAGTTAAATTTATCGATACGGTTTCCAGTAATAAGGAAACCACTATGACGGTTGCCATGCAAAACAACCTGTATGACTATTCGGTATTTCAGTCCAATGGCTTGTTGACTGTAGAATTCAGGCCATTAACTAATGAAGAAAAAGATGCATTGGATAGATCCCGGGTTAAATATACCGGCAATCGTTTGTCATTGAATTTTCAGGAGATTGAAATACGCAGCGTGATAGCAATCCTTGCCGAATTTACTGGTCAAAACGTGGTCGCCGGCGACGATGTATCCGGTACTATTACCCTAAAATTAGACGATGTACCTTGGGATGAAGCGCTGGATTTCATCATGATGACCAAGGAGTTAGGTAAGTTTGAAAGCGGCAACGTTACTTTGATTTCACCGTTGGATAAGATTAAAGAATACAAAAAGAAACAAGAAGAAACCGAAAAAGTGGTTGAGCAGTTAGACCCGTTAGTCACTGAATACGTAAAAATTAATTATGCCAAAGCTGAGAGCTTCAGGAACTTATTAAATGGCCGTGATACTGGTGCGTTTGGAAGCTGTAGTTTAGCTGGCGGTAGTTCAGGTTCGTCCTCAGGTTCTTCGATGAGCGGCGGCTCTTCCAGTTCCAGTGCTGGTTCATTAGGCGGCGGGCAATCCGGGCAAAATCAGAACTCTGGATCAGGTAATTCTGGTGGCAGTGGCGGCGGTAACGATCAGCTTAGAATGTTGTCTCCACGAGGCTCGGCAATTGTCGATGCCAGAACCAATACTTTAATCGTGCGTGAAACAGCTAAACGGTTAGAGGAAATTAAAAAGCTAATTCGCAAATTGGATGTACCTGTAAGACAGGTAATGATCGAGTCAAGAATAGTTATTGCTTCAAATTCTTTTTTGAAGGAGTTAGGCACTAGATTCGGTGTGGCAGGGAAGAATGTTAAATTTGGAAGCACCTCAGGAGCAGTGGGATCGGTTAATCCAGTGGGTGGTACCGTCGGTAGTGTCAATGGCACCGCCGTGCTAAATGATGCGTTAGTTGATTTGGCGGCTTCTAATCCATACGGAGCACTAGGCATGACTCTCGCCAGAGGCGCTGATTATGTGCTTAATCTTGAGTTATCAGCATTACAAGATGAAGGCAAAGGAGAAATCGTTTCGAATCCAAGAGTAATGACCTCTGACCGTTGTCAGGCAACAATTAAACAAGGGGAGCAGATTCCTTACAAAACGGTTAGCCAGAACGGTACCCAAACGCAATTAGTTGATGCGGTATTGCAACTTGATGTTACCCCGCAAATAACTCCCAGTGGCAGCGTAGTCATGAATTTGAAAATATCCAAAGACGCTCGAGGAGCTGAGACGCCTGATGGTTTGGGTATTGACACGCGGGAAATTGAAACTAATGTCCACGTTATGGATGGCGAGACCGTAGTGCTGGGCGGGGTGTTTGAAGGCAGTAAATCTGAACTAGTTAATAAAGTGCCTTTTTTGGCGGATTTGCCTGGGATAGGATTCTTATTTACAAAAACAAATTCTGAAGAAAGTAAAAAGGAACTCCTCATCTTTATTACACCAAAGATTGTCACCGACAACTCAGCCAGTAATTGACGGCTTCTACTTAAAGGCAAAAGGGGGCATAATGCCCCCTTTTTTATTGTTTTTAACCTCAAAAACAGAGTAGCTCATGGCGCAAACAGAGAACATTTATTTAATTGGCCTCATGGGTGCCGGAAAGAC
>JAUYMX010000350.1 GCA_030699345.1 Methylococcaceae bacterium | reverse complement strand
GGCGAGGGTTTTCGAAGGGCCATCCCTGGCCCTGCGAAAACGAGCGGCATCCATGCCGCTCCCCTGGCGGGCCTATTTCACCAAAAGCTGCGATGCTCGGGGCGGAATAACGGGAGAAAAACCGCTCTGCGTAACATCAGTTAGTAGGATCCCAATCACAGGAAGCGTGCAGTCATGAACATATTTTTGACTATTCAACAAACTTATCGGACTGCAAATCAGACAGTCGACAACCTACCGGAACTGCTTAATGCATTAAACCGTTGGTACTTTGACACCCCAAAATATAACTACCTTCATCCCTGCGTTATTGATGGCAAGGCCGCACTGGTTTGCCATAACGATTTAAGACGAAAATCCGCACAGGCTTTTAATGAACTGCAAGCCATCGCCGATCACTTTCAGATTTATTTAAAGGAAGATAGTCGAACACAACAGACAGCTCACGATCTTGACAACCGTAGAACCAGTATTTGTTTGGTCCTGACTTTTTATTTAGGCGTGTTGGCTTCTTCAAGCCTTGTGCGTGCAGATAACTCTAGCCCTGCTATTGCCACTCAAACCATGCTCGTCAACGTTGCAACCAGTCAAAGCGGCAAAAAACTGGTTCAGTTAAGGAATGCTCGACCACCAAAGGCAAGTGAAGTATTGGCTGCTTACGCAAAAAAAACGCCTACCCTGATCATTGATACGCAAGCGGAAACTAAGATAAAAAGCTTTTTGACGGCGACATATAAACCAGAGACTGGCGATCCTGCCCATATTGATAGCGATCTTGCCGAAATTGCCCGCTACTACGCAAAATATCCAACGGTTGTCGATCTTCTGGACGAGCTAAAAGATAAAAAACTGTCCCTCAAATACAAGCAAAACAACTGGCAAGCCCAAGCCTGGGGCAATGAGTTTGCGGTCGACAGTGTCACCATTTCCTTCGATACTCGAGTCGCCGTAAAACTGTCAAACTCTGCCGATTGTCATGCCAACCCAGCTTGCAACATCTCGCCGGCGGATGCGCTGCTGCATGAACTGTTGCATGCAAAACTGATGTTGATCGATAGCAAACACTTTATCGAAATTGGCGGCATGCAACAAACGCTCTACCCCTTTGAACATGAACGTGAAGTAATAGCCAGAGAAAACCAGCTTTATCACCAAATGAATCAGCAAGACAGCTTGTCACGCCCATTACGTAATCGACATAACGGCGAGCTTTATCATGTGCGCTGTGCGGCCTGTTTACCTGATGAAATGCTTGCAGCAAATTAATTCAACACTTCTTTGCGCTTCAGAAAATTGATTTTGAAATCGTCCAAACGCTGGAAAAAGTCTCTACAAATCCCCCATGATTAACTTATCTAAACGGGTTAATACGCTACTTTGCTAATTTGGGCTGTCCACACATCAAAAGGCTGCTGAGCATTGTTTAACTTGAGTTGCCGCATTGCAAGGCTACGTTCGGCAGGCGCTTTGGAAAATTCATCGTAGATAAAACTATCATCAAAATTGGCGGCGGCAGCATCGAAGCGACTACAGGCAAAATAGACAGCGGTAATTCTTGACCAATAAATTGCCCCAAGACACATTGGACAGGGCTCACAGCTTGCGTACAAAATGCAGTCAGTGAGCTGAAAATCGTTAAGTTTTTTGCAGGCGGCCCTAATAGCTAATATTTCAGCGTGGGCGGTGGGATCTACTTGTTGAGTGACGCGATTGCCACTGGCGGCAATAACCTGGCCATCCCGAACAATCAGCGCCCCATAAGGCCCGCCCTGCCCGGACCTGACATTTTCTACCGCCAGATCCACCGCTTGCTGCAAGTAACGTTCATGCATCTAAAGCCCAAGCGGATTGTTTGGATCCACTCCATCCATGAAAGGTAAGCGCCGGTCTTGATTGGTCAGTTGATAAATTTTGCCTAACCAATTGTTGATCAGTGCTTTAGCGGTATCGCGCCAGGTGTTGTCAATAAATTCCAGCACTTGGCTTTCCGGAAACTCTTCCAAGCGTTGCCCTGCTAATCTAGCCGCTCTGACGTGCTGTTCATAGTTAGTGAAAATCGCTTGCACTGTCGGATTGAAATAATGCTCAGGAAATGGCGGATATTCATCGACTTCCGCCCGATAAAAACGCAGCACCTCGCGTTTGTATTCTTTTAACAGGCTAATGTCGTCATATTCCGGATGCCCTTGAAAAAATACGATGCGAAAACCATCGGCGCTGACTGCCAGATGCACGCCGGCTTCTTTGCTAGCCGCCAGCACTTTAACGCCATGTTTTTCCATGTCACTTTGGAAAACTTCATTAAAACGTGAATGCGGCACATCAAAGCGTGTGTTGATGTCCGCCACCAGCGGGTGGCTGCGATCAGTCAATTTATGGGCATACACTCCCCAACGCTTAGCAGGCAAGCGCGTACGTTCGATGCCGTAACAAAATTGCATCACCGCATGCGTAGCCAGACACGAACACAGTACGGAGGTGACGTTATCTTTAGCCCAGAAAAACACCTCGGTCAACGGCTGCCAAAAATCTTCATCTTGCAAACGCGGGCCCGTCACGTTAGCTCCGCTAATAATCAGCGCATCCAGGCCATCGCGTTTGATTTGTTCAAATGACTCGTAATAGGTGTCGATATGCGCCTGCGCCTCAGGGCTTCTTTTTAAGCCATTGACGGTAAAGGGATGGACGTGAAACTGGACTATTTGATTACACGCACCCAGTAACCTAAAAAACTGCCGCTCGGTCGCTTCCAGTGCCGCATCCGGCATCATATTCAACAAGCCGATATGCATTTCCCGTATATCTTGATTACGGGCGCGCTCCGGGCTGAGTATTTCCTCGCCTTCTTCTTTAAGACGTTGAAAAGTCGGTAAATTAGTATGAGCGACTAAAGGCATGTCAGCGACTCAAGATTGCTTGCCAAGTGCATCGGCAATCAATTGAATAAAATCTTGTTCGTTGTTCACCTTAGCCACCGCATTGGCATCAACGGTATAACCATATTGATCGGCAATCGCCTGATAACGGGGCAACCTGGATTTAAACAACTCGGGAAATATCCAGGTAACAAATTCATCCGGGGTAATGTCATT
>JAUYMX010000346.1 GCA_030699345.1 Methylococcaceae bacterium | reverse complement strand
CTGTTGTTGATACTGCTCCAGTAACGCGCCTTTGATGGCAAAGCTTTCCGCATCCTGCTGTTCATAGTCAAGCTTTTGTTCTTCCAGCGACTGTATTTCAAAATCCAGCTGTTTAATTTGTACTTTAAGCTCGCTTAGCTGGTCGATCTTGGGCGCCAGTTGTTGCTCATGAGTTTGTTGAAGTTGCTCGCGTTGGCTTTTTAAATGATCAATGCGTTGAGCAATTGCTGTGATTTCACTTTGGGTTTTTTGATGGTTAAGCAGCGCTAAATAATGGATATGGGACAACTCATGAAGCGTGTCTTTTAATGCCGCAATAGTTTGCAGTAGCTCATCAAAATCTTCCCGATTGGCCTCCAGTTCTCTGGCGGCATTCAAATCTGCCAGCCAGGCATCAATGTGCTGTTTGTTCAGTTGAAACGGATTTTTTTCCTGTTCTTGATCTAAAAGATTGTGACTGAGTTTATCTCGGGAAATATCGATCAGCATTTGTTTGATGATGTCGAAATCGCCTATTTTTTCAATCACCGAACCAATGACTTTTTCGATATGGGTAATCGGTGTCGCTGCCATGGCAAAGCGGCGCTGCAAGGGTCGCAATTCTTTTTTACCGCTGCCCACCTGATGACATTGAATAACACTGCAATAATCGTCAACGCCCATTAATTTGGATGTTTCAGCCGTACTTCTGTAAAGCCTGTCTATCGAGCCGCTGTCGCGCGGAAAGTCGCTTTCATCAATGTAAAACTCTTTGTTATAAGGCGCGTCAATAAATTTGTATCGCGCCCCGCGGCCATCGCTTTGTACCATGACATGACAGACTTGTTGATGGGGACGCTGGTATTCATAGATTAAATAGCTGTTGCTGCGTGGCAAATAGTAGTCAAGAAAGCCTTTTTTACTGCCGGTTCCACCAACGATATTGCTGGGTCGCTCGCCCCAAAAAAGCTGCATCAGACGCAAAAAAGTGGTTTTTCCCGCGCCGTTGGTGCCGCTTAAATTGGTATGTCCGTCCAAATTAAGCAAAACAGTTTTACCGGCCCAAAAACTGTCTATCAGGATGATTTTTTTCAGTTGAAAGTGATCGGACATCGTTTTCCTTTAAATATTAAAAGCAGGTGGTTGCAAGCGAGTTGAATTCTGGATGGCAGAATATCGCCCTCTTGGAAGCCATTGAATGGGGCGATAAGGTAGAATTATCTGATTTACTGATGTTACGCATATCGGTTTTTCTCCCGTTATTCCGCCCCGAGCATCGCAGCTTTTGGTGAAATAGGCCCGAAAGGGGAGCGGCAGGGAGGCCGCTCGTTTTCGCAGGGCCAGGGATGGCTCTTCGAAAACCCTCGCCAAAAGCGAGAAGCGCAGGAAATTGGCGGAATCCGGGTCGCCTTTTCTTTGGCTACTTTCTTTTGGCGAAGCAAAAGAAAGTAGCTCGCCTGTCGGTGCGAGAACCGGCATTAAAATAAACTGTCGCGATAGCGACACCAGCAATCCTTGAGTATCAATAAAGGTCATTTCTTTTGGTTTGCGTAACATCAGTG